>NZ_BRXR01000001.1:2859500-3160500 GCF_026012015.1 Clostridium omnivorum
AAATTTTAAATTTATTGTGAGCGTAAATAGATTTGATTTACAGAATCTACTTACGCTCTTTTTGGATTATTTGAACATTTTGATTTCATATTCAAATAGAATAAATAAAGAGGTAAAGGATGCAATGATAAACATGTTGTAGATATAAATTATATATTAGTTAAATAAGAAAAAAATGGTTTAGAATTTTTTCTCTAATTTTGAACCAAAGAATAATTCCTACAACGGCAGTAATTCCTTCTGAAATTGTCATAGCCCAAATCACGCCATTCACTGCGAATATTACATTTCCAAATATCAATATAGGTATAAATATGACCCCACGCAGTATAGACATTACCGTCGATTGAACACCAGTACCGAATGCTTGAAATATTCCCGTAAAAATTCCAGATAAAGCAGCAAAGACAGTTGAACAAAGTTGTGCAAACAGAATTCTTTTTCCTATGTCAATAACCTTAGGATCAATACTAAAGATTCCAATTACCTGTGCTTTAAGTGTAAAGAGTATAGCTGACAAAAATAATATAATGCCCAGCATATATACTATGGTTTCTTTGATAATCTCCATTAATCGATCATTGTTTTTTGCTGAATAAGCATATGCAATTAGTGGCACAGCTCCCATGGCAAAGCTCATGCTTATAAAATCAACAATCTGAATGATTCTTTGAGAAATACCAAATCCTGCAACAACATTGTCTCCGTAAAGCATGGAATAATTGTTGAATAGTAAACTAGTAATAACCATAAATCCATCAAGCAAGAAGGCCGAAACTCCAACCTTGAAAATATTTATATATATTTCCTTGCTGGGCTTAAATTCTTTCATTGATACACTCTGAACACTGCTATTCTTCTGCAGATAGTAGATATACCACACAACAGAAACCAGATTACCAAGAACAGTTGCAAGTGCTGATCCCATTATATTCATATGAAGTACAAAAATAAAAATAGGATTTAGTATGATGTTAATTATAACTCCAGATATCATACCAATCATGGAAGCTGTAGATGCCCCTTCTGCTCTGACCGCTTCCTCGAGGGAAATGCTGGCGATAATAAACGGAGATCCTATAACAAGCATTAAGATATAGTTTCTTGTATGTGTAAATGTTTCTCCATTGGCTCCCAAAAGTCCTAATATTGGTGTTAATAATAATAGACATATTGCCATAAAAATGACACCTGTAAGTATTGATGACCAAAAGCTTACAGAACTGACTTGTTTCGCCCTGTCAACCCTTTGTTCACCTAAAAGCCTTGAAACAAACGTTCCAGATCCCACACCAAACAAATGACCCAATGCCATCAGTACTGATGAAAATGGTAATGCTAGTGTCACCGCTGCCATCATTGCCGTATTATTCAATTTACCAATAAAATAAGCGTCTGTAATATTATAAATCATTGTAGCAATAAAGCTTAATATCATTGGAACTACCATGTGTATAATTGCTTTTGGAACAGGTGCTTTTTCCAAATAATAAAGTGATTTTTGATCCATATTTTCCATATTGAAAACTCCTTTCATATAGGTTTCCGCTAAAATTGGCGCAAAAAAATAAAGGCGCCGACTTTATAATTCATCTGCACAGCGCCTCCATAATTATGCTGCGAAAACTGATTATTCCTTATCATGTCTTGTCTGTTGTTGATCAGGATCTTCCCCATAGCTATGGTTCATTTCATTATGTGGATCAAATCCTCTTTCACCTGGACGTCCACCATTATGAAAACCACCTGGGAAATTATGTTCCATACCAAAACGAGGGTCAAAACCTGATTTCCACTGTTCATCATCAACTTGAGATTCAAGTGTGTTAATGATCCTATCTAAATAATCGCTTAAGTTTTGTTGCTCCTCATCATTTAAGCACTCAAATACATTATCAAAACTAAATTCCTGCTCAGATGATTCAGTTGCTTCATCTCCTTCTTTTGTCAGCTTGATATTCATAACTCGACGATCAGTTTCCGATGGGGTCCTAATAATATATCCCTTTTTTTCAAGCTTTGATAGCAGCTCTCCAAGAGATTGCGGTCTCATTTCTAGCAAATATGATAAATCTTTTTGACTGATTTCCGGCTTCAGCTTAAGGATTCTCAAAATTCTTCCCTGACCTTTACGCGGATCTCCCATTGGTCCATAATTCATATGGTTTTGTTGATGATATTTATGAAGTAACCACTCAACTCGTGTCAATTGCATAATTAAGTCAAATTTCTTTTCTTGCATATACATTCCTCCTTCTTTAGGTACAAGAACTACGAAGGTACCTTATGTTTTTAATTATACAGGTACCTTCATAGTTTGTCAATAGACTTTTCAAGGTACCTTCTTATTTTTGCTTCCTGATATAATTTCGTATAGTTAATATGGAAATCATGAGCTATTTAGTTATACTAACGGAATGACATTCCATCGGCCTGTAAATCCAACCAGTTTGGTTTGATTCTTTCTCAACTTCGCCATTTTATACTCTTTGGGTAATATAAAAGCTACATTAAAAGAAGTTCTTAGAAAAGTATTAAGCCTATAAATATTAAATAATCTGGAATATCAGATAACAAAATTTTGATGTCTACATTGGTTGGTGGACTTTTTTATATAGAATAATGTAAATTTGTGGTTTATAATCAATATATAGGTTTTTATTAGGAGATTGATAGTTTGAAAAAGTATACAAAGAAACTGAAAGTAATAACACTTACTTTTATTGGAGTAGTGTTAATTAGTTTTATTATGTCCTTTATTTTAATGGTATCTAAAGACACCAAAAAAGAATATTTTGGAACAGTAATAGGATATAGTAGTTTTGTAGTTATAATGTTTATATTAGGAGTAATACAATTCATTCCATCTATATATAAAGGTAGAAAGCCTTTTAGATTAATAATAATGTGGATAATGGGTTTTTTGTGGACTGTTTTTTCTATCATGTTAATTACTGGAGACTTGCCAAATTATTATAAAGACATTGATAAAATTATTAGTTCTGATTATTCTTCATATGAAGGAAAGTTAATTAATTATCATATTGTTCATGGAAAATCAACCACTACATATTTTACTATTGGAGATAAGGAATTTCATGTAAAGGGTAAATATGATTCAAATGTTCTAATTGAAGGCAGAAAGTATCGTATAGAATACCTTCCCAATACAAAATACGTTATTAACTTATATCGGTATGGAGATTAAGTATACATTTATTGAAATGTAAATTTGTAGTTTGTAATTAATATATTGGTTTTTAACTGAGGTGATTAGAGATGGAAAAAATGAAGCTTGTTTGTTTTGATCTGGATGATACTCTCATTAGAGAAATCCATTCTGTTATGCTGCCATGCATTTTGAATGATAAAGAAAGAGAGCACTCTTTAATTCAAAAACAAGAAGAAAAGGGCCTAATTGATTATAAAACGGCAGATTATCTTAGAGCAGAATTACTTTTAGATCTTGAAGAAAGTAAGATAGCTGAATGTTTTTTAGAGCTTGCAAAACCTTTAAAGAATATTAAAAGTGTAGTTGAAGCACTGCATGATCAAAATATTAAATGTATTGTAATTACTGTGGGCCCAAAGCAAGTAGCAAAGGTTGTAGCTGATATTTGGGGATTTGATGATTATTATGGTAGTGTTTATGAAGTAGTTGAAGGAGTATTTACCGGGAAAATTCTTAATTACATTGGGGCTGAACAAAAAATTGAATGCTTACAACACTTTTGCAAAAGTAATAGTATTAAACCTGAAGAATGTATTGCTGTAGGCGATGGATCAACAGATATTCCGATTTTTGAGTACTGCGGTAAATCTATTGCCATAAACAGTTCTCAAAGGGTTCGAAAGAGTGCAATGTATGCAGTTGATACAGAGGACTTAACAGACATTCTTAAATATGTATTTTGAAATGGAGAAAAAGTATGGACATAGCAGTGTTAGCAGATGTTCATGGCAATTATATTGCATTGGAGCGTTGCCTTGAATATGCATTTTCACGTAATATTAGTACATTTTTCTTTTTGGGTGATTATGTTGGAGAATTAGCATACCCTGAAAGAACAATGAAAATATTATATGATCTTAATAAAAGATATACATGTTATTTTATCAAGGGAAATAAGGAAGATTACTGGCTCAAATACCGTGCTGGCGGTGAAAAGGGATGGGAAGACAACAATTCTGCAAGTGGTTCATTATTATATACATACAAATTACTTACTTCTAAGGATTTAGATTTTTTTGCACAGCTGCAGCCAGTACGAGAAATAACCGTAGATGATATGCCTGCAATCACAATTTGTCACGGTTCACCTAATAATATAAATGAAAAAATGCTGCCAAATGATGATATGACTATCAAAATCATGAATAATGTAAAAACATCAATTATCTTATGTGGACATACCCATATACAGAGGAAGATTGTACATAACGATAAATGTGTTCTAAATCCTGGGGCTGTTGGAGTACCTCTTTTTAGTGTAGGAAAGACCCAATTTTTGATATTACATGGAAATGATGGGACATGGTCTGAGGAGTTTATTAGTCTTGAGTATGATGTTGATAGAGTAATCAGGGATATGCATGAAGCTAAGCTTGACGTGCATGCACCTTACTGGAGAGTGTTAACTGAAAACATATTACGTGGAGGTAATATATCTCATGGTAAAGTTCTATCAAGGGCTATGGAGTTATGTAGGGAAGAAACTGGTGATTGTGTGTGGCCTTATATCCCTGAAGAGTTTTGGGCAAAGGCTGTAAATGAATTAATAGGGTTATAGGAATAATAACTTACTTATGGAAAGCTTCTAATGTTTATCAGATTTTTTTCTTTAAATATTGGTTAAAATAAGTGAAGGATCTTATGAGTACTGTGAAAAAAAGGATTGGATATAAAAGTGTAACTTCTTAATATTTTATATTAAAAGGAGAATTAATCCTATGATAGCATTAGATAGAAAAGCAAAAGTTGCTTCCTTATCCATTATCTCAAATACAATTTTAATTATTTTAAAAGTAGGAGCTGGGCTTCTAAGTGGTTCTGTGAGTATTGTTTCTGAGGCTATCCATTCTGGCATGGATTTAGTAGCATCTATTATTGCTTTTTTTTCTGTTAGAATTTCCTCAAAACCAGCAGATATAGAGCACCCTTATGGTCATGGAAAAATCGAAAACATTTCTGGCTTAGCAGAAGGGCTATTAATCTTTATAGCAGCTTTTTTGATAATAAAAGAATCAGTTTTAAAAATAATGCACCCTGTAGAGATAGAGGAAACAGTTATAGCTATTATAGCAATGGCAATATCTGCTGTAGTGAATACAGTAGTATCTAGAATTCTTTACAAGGTATCTCAGGAAGAAGATTCACTTGCCTTGGAGGCAGATGCTCTTCATCTAAAAACTGATGTATATACTTCTGCTGGAATTGCAGCAGGGTTGCTGCTTATAAAGTTAACAGGAATAAGCATTCTAGACCCTATTGCAGCCATTATAGTTGCATGCTTTATAATAAAAGAGGCTTGGCACTTATCCAAGGGTGCATTTGCTCCTCTCATAGATACAAGACTTTCCTCAGAGGAAGAGGAAAAAATAAAAGAGGTTTTAGAAACCTACAAAACTGAAATTTTAGATTTTCATAACATAAAAACAAGAAAATCAGGTGCGGTAAGGTATGTTGATTTTCACGTAACTGTAAATCCAGAGCTTACTGCAAAAGATATTCATGAGCTTACGAAAAGGTTAGAAAAAAGTTTAGAGGAGAAAATTAAAAATATAAACTTAACCATTCACATTGATCATAGTTAGAATATATTTACAGCTTATGTTCAGTATGATATACTATTAATATCTCTTTGCACTGCATATAAATCTACAGTACAAACTGAGCAGGCGATGAACTTACTTGTAAGTTCGTGGGGCTGGGCCTTAATTGGCAACAGGATGATAATACATACCTGTGGGACAGTAAAATGTTCTACAGGTATTTTTTTATACTAATAGAACATTTCTGATGATTGCAATGCCATAGAGCTATCTTAAAAATGCTTATAATAAGCAAAAATGGAGGTAACTATTTATGACAGAACAACATTTCCAAGGACTAACTTCTCAAGAAGTAAAAAAGCTTCAAGAAAAATTCGGTAAAAATGAACTTGTGGCCGAGAAAAAGGAAAGCTTTTTACACAAAGTTTTACACGTCATTACCGAGCCAATGTTTTTATTGCTTATCGTTGCGGCTACAATATACTTCATATTAGGAGAGCCTAGAGATGGCGCAATTATGCTTATTTTCGTTGTTGGAATAATAGGCATTGAAACAATCCAAGAATGGAAAACAGACAAGACTTTAAAAGCCTTAAAGGATTTATCTGCACCTCAGATTAAGGTGCTTCGTGATGACTGTGAGAAAATAATCAACAGCTGCGATTTAGTGCCTGGCGACATTATGTTTATATCAGAAGGAGTTAAAGTTCCTGCTGATGGAGTAGTTATGAAAGCTAGTACACTAGCTATTGATGAATCTTCCCTAACTGGAGAGGCTGAAGCAGTATGGAAGGTTTCTAAAGAAAACTGTGATAGTAATGATGCTGATTATTGGCGTAAAGATTATTGCTATGCTGGTACTCTTGTTACACAAGGTACAGGTATTATTTTGGTAGATAAAATTGGTTCAGCTACTGAATATGGAAAAATAGGACAAGACGTTATATCTGCTCCTGATAATCCAACACCGCTTCAAAAACAAACCTCAAAATTAGTAAAGCTATGTGCTATAATTGCAGCGGTTTTATTCATTATTGTTGGTATTGTTACGTATTTTAATATTCCTGACCATGCTTTTACGGATAGACTTATAGAAAGTATTTTGTCTGGTGTAACTCTTGCTATGGCCATGATACCAGAAGAATTTCCAGTTATACTAACAGTATTTCTATCTATGGGTGCATGGAGACTTGCCAAAAAGCACTCACTTGTTAGAAAACTGCCATCTGTAGAAACCTTAGGTGCTGTTTCTGTTCTGTGTGTTGACAAAACTGGTACAATTACAATGAACAAAATGTCAGTTAGAGAAGTTTGGAGTTTAAAAAATGACACAAATACATTGACAAAAATTATGGGAATGGGCTGTAAACCTGATGCCTATGACCCAATGGAAAAGTCTATGATAACTTTTTGTGAAGAAGGTGGAATTACAAGAGATATTCTCTTTGGTGGAGAGCTTGTAAAAGAATATGCCTTTACTGATGAATTAAAAATGATGGGTCATGTATGGCAAAACCATAGTGATATTACAGTTGCAGCAAAAGGTTCACCAGAACGTATTTTAACAATATGTAGTCTTACTGATAATGATCGAAAAATAGCAGAAAAGAAAATACTTGAAATGTCTAAGGAAGGGCTTCGTGTTATTGCTGTTGGACAAATGAAAATATCAGAGGAAAGCAACATTCCTGATAAGCTTACAGAATGTAGTTTGGAACTTTGCGGGCTTATTGGCTTAGCAGATCCTCCTAGGGAGTCGGTTAAAGAAGATATTAAAACTTGTACAAAAGCTGGTGTTCGCGTAGTTATGATAACCGGAGATAATGGAGTAACAGCAAGTTCTATAGCAAGGCAGATAAACATGCCAAATAGCGATAAAATTATTACTGGTGATGAATTAAATAAAATGAGTGATGAAGAGCTTAGGGAGAGAGTAAAAGAAGTTAATGTGTTTTCTAGAGTTGTTCCTGAGCATAAGATGAGAATAGTTAAGGCCTTTAAAGAAAATGGAGAGATAGTTGCAATGACTGGAGACGGCGTTAATGATGCTCCTGCCTTAAAGCATGCAGACATTGGTATTGCTATGGGTAAGAGAGGCTCAGAGGTTTCAAGGGAGGCGGCAGATTTAATTTTACTTGATGATAATTTTTCTACTATTGTTGAAACTATCAGGGATGGAAGAAGAATTTATGATAACATTAGAAAAGCAATTGGATATGTATTTACTATTCATATTCCTATTGCCTTTGCATCACTATTAGCTCCTATACTAGGAATAAATCCTTCAAGCCTGTTACTTCTTCCGCTCCATGTTGTTTTACTTGAATTAGTAATTGATCCTACTTGCTCTATTGTATTGGAACGACAACCAGCTGAAGATGATATTATGGAAAGAGCACCTCGTAATGCAAATGAAAAAATACTAACAACAAAAACTCTTACTAAAAGTATAATTCAAGGTGTTGTAATGTTTGGAGCATCCTTTGGAACTTACTATGCATTTTTAAACAATAATTCAACTAACGCACCGCTTGCAAGGGCAATGGGACTTACAATTATATTGCTTGCTAATGTGCTGCTTGTAAATGTTAATAGTTCAGATTCTGATTATGCAATTAAATCCTTCGCCAAACTTAAAAAGGATAAGGTAATGTGGACCGTAAATTTTGGAACATTAGCAGGACTTGCAGTAATCCTATATACTCCATTAAATAGCTTTTTAAAGCTAGCACCTCTATCACTAAGTCAGCTAATATTAGCTGCTGTAATATCCGCAGTTTCAGTTCTGTGGTATGAACTTGTTAAGGTAACAAAAAACATAAGAAAACAAAGTAAATATAGCTATCTAAGTCAGTAATTTAAAGGCTGATAATTCAATTTTGATTAATTTAAGAGCCATAGCAGCAATAGTAATTTAAGTTATTATGCCGCTATGACTCTAATTTTTTTGATTATTATTTAAGACTTTTTATATGAAAATCGTATTGTTATTGCTTCATTGATGAAAGTGTATGTAATATTATGTAATTTATGTTATAATTCACTTATTAGTAAGATGGATTTAAATGCTAAGAAGTGAATTATAAGCTTGAGTAATATTTCCCATTATAAGTGTTGGGAATACTGCTAAGGTTAGGTATATAAGGATAATAGGTGAAGGATAGAAAAAGCAAACTTATAAAATTAATTGAGGAGGTTAATGTGTACAAGATTGGAAAAAACTCAATTATAGTTATGATATTAATTATGTTAATGATATTTACACCATCTACAATAGCATTTGCAAATTCTGCGAAACCGCCATCATTGGTTATACTTGTAAATAATCCCCCAAAGGATCTTTCGATTGCATTAGTGTCAAATGGAAGCCAACCTAAAGCAAGAATTCGTAAGGTTGCATGGGAAGGATATTATGCATTTTATTCAAGTGATATGCGAGCAACTGACGAATATACTTTTAAGGTTACTACAAATGGGGAGAGCTTTGAATGTACGATTGTTAAGCCATTGCGGCAATATAACAGTATATTTACTTTGGACATAAGCAATCGAGAACTTACACCAGGAACATATCCGTTTCGTAGGATACTTCTGATAACAATGCGGTTACTACTTACACTTTTTCTTGAAGGTATCATATTTTGGCTCTTTAATTATAGACAAAAGAGAAGTTGGATTACATTCCTTTTTATCAATCTTGTTACGCAGGGCGCCTTGAATGTTTGGTTGAATAGCGGAGGTTCACTAATGCCAAGCTATTTAATTTTAAGCTTAATTATTGGGGAGTTTTTTGTATTTGTGATTGAAATGATTGCGTTTCCGATTTTAGTTAAGGAACATGGAAAAAGTCGTAGTTTAGTTTATGCTTTTATAGCTAATTTTGTAAGCTTAATTGCCGGTGGATATATTATTTCAGTTTTGCCGGTTTAGCTACGAAGCTTATAATATAATCATTCAAGATATAGGCAAAAACAAACTACCATTATGGAGATGTTTATCATTACGAATTGGAGAGATGGTTGAGAAAGGTATCTTAATATAAACTAGAATTAAACCACAACTAAGAAAACGCTCAAGTCTTCTTTGCAAGTAAAGACTGCAAAGCACACCTGCGAAGATAAGTGCGGTCGCTATAGGCTTCTCTGTGTCGGGAATTTGAGACGTTGGGCATTATTATTTTAGAAAATGAGGTGTAAGTTTGTTTTTCACGAATGAAGCTGAAAGAAGAAAAAATAGATCAATTTCAATCTTAAAACAAGAAAAGGTACCATTTATAAAACATTTACCAGTAATAGAGACAGAAGAAGAAATAACATTAAGAACTAAGGAAGAAATATGCAACAGAGCAATTTGCATAGCATTAATTGCTGCTAAAGCAGAAGGCCTAGAAGATGATATATTTAAAGTTAAAACTAGAGAATATAAAGTTGAGAAATGTTTTTCATGTGAAGAGAAAGCTTTTACTGAAATGCAACAAATTGATGATAAACTTCGTGCAAAATTTACATGGAGATATGAGGCTTTATGGGTTTTATTATGGAGTCTTGGATATATTAAAAATTTAGATAGGCCTGATAAAATATGTGATGTTCAGACTGCAGTATCTACAATAGTTAATAGAGAAAGGGATAAGTTCATTTTAGAAGCTCAAATACGTTCAAAGAAGGAAATTTTAGATCAGACTGATTTACATTTTAGGTATCATTGGGCGACAACTGAGGCTCGACTACGTAATCAGATAATGCCTTCTGATCTTGATCCAGATGTTATCTATGAACGACATTATGCACTAAATTGGATTATAAATTATGATAATGAAGGTTGGGATGATGTATCTACAAACACATGATAAACTATTCCAAGCAAAACTTTCAAGTTAACTTCTAAAGTACTTTCTTCACCAATTACTTACCTTGCACAAAAGTATTTTACTGATGGAGATAATCAGTATATAGGAAAAAAACTTTTGGAGGAAGGTTTTGAAAAAGGCGAAATTTATGTTGCACTATATGTATCATCTCAACATATTTTTTATAGAGGCATATATAACGAATTAATTGAAAATATGTAGAAATGGATTGATGATTGATTAATATGAAGAAGGAAGCTAATAAAAAAATAATGGAGACAGATCTTTACGAGCCAATTTATAACTATTTGATTAGTCAGGGTTATATTGTTCATAGTGAGGTCAAAAATTGTGATATTACAGCTATTAAAGGAAAAGAATTAGTAGTAATAGAAATGAAACTAAGATTTAATGTTACATTACTTATGCAGGCGGTGCAAAGGCAAAAGGCAGCGGATTCTGTTTATGTGGCAATTCTAAAGCCTAAAGGAGGAGCTTTTTCTAAGGGATGGGATGATATGTGCCATCTGCTTAAACGCTTAGAGCTTGGTTTAATTACAGTATCCTTTAATGGTAAAAAACCAATGATGGAAATAGTTTTTCATCCGATGGAATATAAAAGAAAGAAAAATAATAATATAAGAAAAGCTATAATAAGAGAAATAAATGGTAGGTATATGGATTACAATATAGGAGGCAGTACAAGAAGAAAACTAATGACTGCTTATAGAGAAAATTCAATCCATATTGCCTGTTGTCTTGAAAAGTTTGGACAACTTTCACCAAAACAGTTAAAGGAACTAGGTACAGGAGAAAAGACCCAATCCATACTTTCAAAGAACTTTTATGGATGGTTTAATAGAGTTTCAGTTGGGAAGTATGAACTTCAGGAATCCGCGAAAGAGGCGCTCAAAAATTATCATGAGTTAGCAGAGCATTACAGAAAGCAGATTAAAAATATTGATATTAGTGAATTTAATTCTAAAGCTTAGATTTTATTGATGGGAGAAATTTTTATGAAAAGTTATTTTGTGAATAATGGAAAAGTTAAAATACATGTTTTAGAGAACGGTGCTGCTTCTAGCAAAACACCATCACTACTTGTAATTACAGGTATTTGGGAGCCTGCAGAAAGGGCAATACCGATACTTTCTGGTATATCTAGTCATGTTGTAACTTTGAGTTTGAGAGGGCGTGGCCTAAGCTCCACTCCTGAAACAGGCTACGGGCTTGAAGAACATCTTTCCGACATAGAGGCTGTTGTTAAGCACTGCGAGCTTCAAAATTATTGCGTTCTTGGATTCTCGAGGGGTGCATCGTATGCGCTTGGGTGGAGTCTAAAAAATCAGAAGGGTATAAGTGGACTTATAATTGGTGACCAACCTCCAGTACATAATAAGTTAAGTCCTGATCAAGTGGAATTTTGGACAAGTATTAATTATTTAGGAGTTCCAATACTAAATTTTATGCGCCGTACAGCAATTGAAGGTTTATGTAAAGAAGCAGAGCAAATTGATTTTTCAACACAACTATCGCAATTGAAAATTCCGGTATCTATATTTATTGGTAGGGATAACGAATCTAAAGTTCCATCTAATATTTCAGATGAGACTCTAAAATTGTACAAAAACCAATTAATGTCATGCGAAGTAGTTGAATTTTCGAAATCTGGACATATGATACCTGATGATGAACCTGAAAAGTATATTGAGGAAATTGTCTCATTTATAAATAAATTGAAGTATTAATTTATACATATACCTTATATTATGAGGTGCAATTACCATGTCATTTTGGTAATGGATGATAAATTATAGCTAATAGTATAATGTATAGAGTTGTATCATTTTAAGATTCTTTGTCTTTTTGAGGTAAAAAGATAACTCGCAATTGTAAAGATACGGAAATAAATGAAAGGAATATTTATTAAATGATTACTAATATCTATTTAGTTAGACACGCTGTTTCCTTATATACCCCTGATGAACTGAATAGACCACTTTCTGAAAAAGGATTGAAGGATGCTAGCAAAGTAACTGAACTACTATCATATGAAAATATCAACAAGGTAATATCAAGTCCGTATAAACGTGCCATTCAAACAGTGGAAGGTACTGCAAATCACTTTGGGTTGTGTATTTCCACTGATGAAGGTTTTAGAGAAAGAAAGCTTGCTGATTGTTCGGTTACCAATTTTGATGAAGTAATTTTAAAGTACTGGGAAGATTTTAATTTTTCTCTTCCTGGAGGAGAATCAAGTAACTTTGCTCAGGATAGAGGTGTACAAACTCTTAAAAGTGTTTTAAATCAATGCTGTGGAGAAAATGTTGTTATTGGTACTCATGGAAATATTATGGTACTAATAATGAATTACTTCGATAAAAAATATAGTTACGATTTCTGGAAAAGCTTGAATATGCCAGATATTTATAAATTAAGTTTTGAAAATGGAGTATTTATAAGTATAAATCGTATATGGTCATAATAATCTAATATATCAAGCTATAAAAAAGAACGGAGAGGATACAGTGTTTCTATTACAAATGGCTGGCTATCCTGGTAGTGGGAAGTCAACATTATCAAGAAAGATTGCTAAGAGGACAGGTGCGATTGTTATAGATAGAGATATAATAAAGACATCAATGATTAATTCAAAAGTGCCAGATAGTATAGTAGCAGATGCTTCATATAGTGTAGTTTTTGATCTAGCTGAATTTTATTTAGGAATGCAAATAAGTGTAGTTATTGATACTCCATGTTTCTATGAAGATACCTTAAATAATGGTATTTCCATTTCAAAGAAATACGGAGCTAGCTACAAGTATATTGAATGTAGGGTAGAGGATTATTCTATAATTGAGAATAGAATTTATACTAGAGATAGATTAATAAGCCAGATTGGGGATACATCTATGGAAAGATTTAATAACGCTTTGGACAAGTCGGTTAGGCCTATGAATGGTAAATTTTTGATTATAGATACTAGTGCAGAGGATAGCTATGATATAAGTTTGATTGATGAGTATTTGAGAAATAAAATCTAATTGTTCTGGTATTTTTTATAGGAGTGGTGGGTTATGCCTGATAAAAAAGAAAATCGGAAAAATAAATGGGTTAGAACAGGTTTGTTAATTGGTATAATCGCTTTTTTTGTATTGGTAAGCTTTTTTAGAATGAGAAGTGAAGGAGCTTTTGAGGACGTTTTCCATAAAAAAAGTGGTGTTAAAATTGAGAGATTAAATGAAAATCAAGTTAGAAATTTGAATAAGCTGTGTAAAGTATGGGGCTTTGTTAAATATTATCATCCCAAAGTTATATCCTCTTCTGTAGATTGGGATTTTGAATTGTTTAGAGTTATGCCTAAAGTAATGGAAACTAAAGATTCTAACGAAGTTGATAAGATTTTATATAATTGGATTAATGAGCTTGGAGAAGTAAAAGAAGGCTCAGAGAACGGCAGCAAAGATGTTGTTATGGCACCAGATATAGCTTGGATAAAGAATGATAATTATATCAGTAAAGAGTTAAGTGATTTATTGGTGAAACTCTCTAAGACATATATTTCTGAAAGAGACAAAGCCTATGTAAGCTTTGGAAAAGATTCTATATTTGCAAGTTTTAAAAATGAAAAACCTTACCCAAATATGGCTTATGATGATGCTGGATACAAGCTCTTAAGTTTGTTTAGATATTGGAATGTAATTGAATACTATTATCCATACAGAGATGGAATTGAGGAAGATTGGGATGGTGTTCTGACAGAATTTATACCCAAGTTTATTGAATGCAAGGATTCATTATCCTATAAGCTTACTGCAGCAGAATTAACAACTAAAATACATGATTCCCATGCATATGCTGTTGATAAAAGAAATGAATTACGTAGATATTGGGGCTTTAATGCAGCTCCTGTAAAGTTTCAGTTAGTTGAAGATAAGGTTGTTATTACTGAAATAGCAGAAAAGTATGCTAAGGACTGCAAGGCACAAAAAGGTGACATTGTATTAAAGCTTAATGATAAAGATATATTTGAGGTCATAAGAGAAAAGGCCAGATATAAATCAACTTCAAATAATAAGGAAATTGTAAAAGATTTGTTTGGCTATTTGTTTAATACATCCGAGAATAGTTTAACTCTTACTTTAGAGAGGGATGGTAAGGAGATAAGAGAAAACATTAAGTGCTATAGTTTAACAAATATGTTTGAGCAAGCCGAACAGTCTCATAAACTTCTGGAAGGAAATATTGGCTATATAAATCCTGGCGCATTAGCTAAGGGTGAAATAGATAAAATTATGAGTGAATTCAAGGATACAAAAGGACTCATTGTAGATTTGAGAAATTATCCATCAGATCTTATAATGTATACCCTTGGAAATTACCTTATGCCTAAAAAAGTTGTTTTCGCAAAGGCGGCTGCTGCAAACCAAGCTGTGCCTGGTGAATTTGATTATTGTGGAGATATGGAAGTTGGAAAGGATAATCCGAATTTTTATAAAGGAAAAGTTATTTTAATCATCAATGAGTATACACAGAGTCAAGCTGAATTTACTACCATGGCATTAAGAAAATCACCTAATGCACAAGTTATTGGAAGCAATTCAATTGGTGCAGATGGAGATGTAGCTGTATTTAGTTTGCCGGGAGCTATAGAGACCGCCATCTCAGGAATTGGGATTTATAATCCTGATAAGTCGGAAACCCAGAGAGTAGGTGTAAAACCTGATATTTATGTGAAACCCACAATACATGGAATAAAAGAAGGAAGAGATGAACTTCTGGAAAAAGCTATAGAGATTATTAAAAATTAGAACGATGTTTTATATAGGATAAATTAAAGGCACTGGTGAGTTTTATACCAGTGCCTTTTAATTCTGCAAGATTAATCAAGTTAAGTGTTTTTAATTCCATTTAAGATTAGTGAAATTATATTTGTAAGTGCTTCGTTGATCAAATCATATGTTATATTATGTAATTTATGTTATAATTCACTTATTAGTAAAGTAGTTTTGTGGAAATAAGGTTATAATTCAAGAGTTAAATGAAAATATCATTTGAAAGTGGGTATCATATGCATTGTCCTTATTGTAATAATGAATTGAAGTATAATAATGGAGAACTATATTGTGTAACTGGAGATTGCTTCTTTTCAAAGCACATAGAAAATAGATTTGAAGAAAATAGTGATGATTTCTATAATACACGAGAAATCAAGTCAAAAGAAGTAAATGCTCCAGAGGGGCGTTTCTACTGTGTAAAATGTGGGGAAAAGATGAAAAAAATTGGATTTCTACATGAGATGTGTAGTAGTTGTGGATTTGAAATAGATAAATTAATGTACCGCGAAATTATTGAATTGAATCCACACACCTCATTTTAGTAAGTAATTTTATTACCTTGTAAAACAGTTATAGGTGGATTGGTTTGTGGATTTATATAAAGTAATGAAGAATATTACAGTAGTAGGTGGAATATGTTCAATAATTATAACAGCATTAGGTGTTGTGATAATAATATCGTTATTAAGAAGTAAAAGGTATGTAAATAAGGTTGTTGAGGAAACTCATTTACTAAAATATTTAAGAGTTCATGTGGTAGGCGGAGTATTAGTACTGATATTCCAAACTATTAGATATATATTAGAATTTTTTCAATAGAAGTTGCAATTTATTTTAAAGTGTACTTGTAAAGTAAGTGTTTTAAAGTTGATTACGATTAACCTAATTCAACGCATAGTGTCTAAAACTACATACAACAAAAAAATTATGTGCAGTTTGACTTGAAAAGATAGCCAAGCTACACCTGCGAAGCTAAGAAAAGAGCGTTCTAAGTTTCTTAGCGGTGGAAATTAGAAATGTTATACAACAACTAAAGATAGGGAATATTTGTAGTGTTTTACATAAGATTTAGTTAGAGGAAAAGTAGGGATAAAGATGAATGATTATAGCATAAATAAAATAGATACTGAAAGAATTTCTAATAAACTTAAACTAATTCTTGAAAAAGAGATTCAAGCAGGAAATGAGATACTTGAGACATGGAAGGGATGGCCGTATGATTCGACTGTAATAAGTCTTAGATATCCTTTCAAAGTTAAGCTAGAAAAGCTACCAGATAATATTACTTTTAAAGAATTAAATGATATTCACTATTGGAAAGCCGAGTATCATGATTTATTAACAAACGATTTATTAATTTGTAAGTTTGGGAAACCTGTCTAGGTTAAGAAACGTCTTGAGTGAGACGCGTCATATGACATTTTAAAGCAATTAGGCTTAGCTAACGTTTTGCATTTTTATTAAAGTTTCAAAAGGAAAAGTCAAAATTTTAAATATTATGAGGCAGGAGGGGGAGATATTATGAATTTTCCAACGCATATAGTTAGTGTGGGTGGTTTAGTAGAGAATGACGATGGTAAAATACTCATGGTTAAAGACCCTGTAAGAGGATGGGAAATACCTGGAGGACAAGTAGAAGTTGGAGAAACTATAACTGATGCTTTTAGAAGAGAAGTCAAAGAAGAAACTGGAATAGATATAGAGGTCGGAAATTTAATCTCAGTGAGTTCCAATATTGGAATTGGAATTCAATACGATGGAATTAGTCCAATCCATACCATAGTAACATTTGGATTAAATGCTAAAGCAATTTCAGGTGAATTAACAACTAGTGAAGAAACCATTGAAGTAAGATGGGTAGATAGAAATCAAGTAATAGACCTAATTGATGCAGATTTTACAAAGGATAGGACAAGATATATGCTGAATTTTGATGGAAGAATTACATACTTTATATTTTCTCGTAATCCATACGTTGTTCATGGAGTGCAATATATCTAACAATTAAGTGACAAATTCTAGAAGCTACGGGGCTTTGTGTAAGTAAACTCGGGGATTAGAGTGGATTTTATATGCATGCTGTTTGCATAAGCTTTAAAAAATCATATAAAAAATGTTGCATTGCTATTGGATGGAAGGTATTTGAATCAGATAAGTAATGTGCTGAGATGTATTTTTAAAATTTGTGGAATCTTAGAACAGGCATCAAGGCATATTCCTAAACATAATATAGGAGCTATCTAAGGTTGAGAAACTTCAGCAACAAGAAACGTTAGGCGTAATTTTGGATAAATTAAGTTTTATGTAAATGCCATTGTAGGAGATGATTAAGATAAAAAGTTTGTGGATTCTTTCAAAGGAACCAACAGGTAAATCATATGAAGAATTGATTGATTTAGCTGCACAAATCTGTGAGGAGTTTATTTTGGTAAGACGAAGTAAAGAGCCCAAAAGCGAGAATGTAGATAACTTATTAAAGGAACTAGGCAAATTTTTTGTTGAAGTGAATCAACAATCAAGTTGGCCTGGAACAGAAACAACGTATTGTGCTGAGGTGTATTATTTTAAATTAAATTATGTAACAAAAGAAATACTAAAAAAATACTCGAAAGGCCTATATTCTTGGATCGAACCAACACTGTTACAAGATTTATGTTTTCTAAAGAAAGATAGAAAGCCATGGATTATTAATATTGCTCATGAAAAATTTAGCTATCTTGAGGGTAGTTTTAACGAAGATATTATACAAGATGTAGAGGCTTTAAATAATATAGTAGGAATAGAGATAGAAGAATTAATAATAGATTAATAGTTTTGTTTAATACAGAAAAATCAGTACATACCAATGAATGGTAGCAATACTTAAGAAGAGGAATTATTGAAAAATGATTTAAAACATTGTTAGGTAGAATTAAGTTTTTGTCTCGAGAGCGAAACGTTAGTGGAAATCCATAAATATACGATGGTAATACTAAAAGCTTGATTTAATTTATTATAAGTAAATACTTTCAAAAGGAAAGAGTGAATATGATGGAGATAATAAACAAACAAAAATTTATTACCAACTATCAGATAGAGGAGATTATTAATTTACTTGGTCAAGAATATAGGCCTAGACGTATTGTTGTTTTTGAGAGCACACTTGATATTATTAAACGTCGAATAAAAAGGTGTTTACATATTACAGAGTATGAAGTTAAGGGAATGTATGAGTTGCAGAATGGGCAAAAAGTTAAGTTAAGGATTTTGTCAGATACATTAGAAATATTTTTAAATTATGATAAAGATACTGACAACAGAGAAGAAAAGCAAGTTAACATAATATATGATTTAGTAGTCGAACTAAGAAGGAAATATTGTTTAGGTGAAAACATAAAAGATAGACAACAAGAAACTATTGAAATTTCAGATGTTGTAAATGCTTATGAAGAATTACTTAATGAACCTCACGGAAGGTTAATATATGAATTTGCTAGTAATTTTATGAATCAAAATGCAGATTGGTTATCCGTGATTATGAATTGGAAGGAAAAATGGACATTTCAATAGAAAAATCATATTAAATAGATAGGTTTACTTTAATTAGTAACTTTTTAGAATATGAAAGTTACGTTGTTATAGATTGGATTATTTCTTGGGATGACATAAAACAGTACATATTTCACTAGTTAGATCAATAGATTGAAGTAGGATATATTATTTTATGGGCATAAGAAAATGTAAATGTAGAGCAGGATAGACAAAGAACTGAAGAAATTAAAATATCAGAAAGAGGAAACATAAATGAGAATAGCTACTTATAATATTTGGAATAACGATATATTATTTGAAGAAAGAATAGAAGAGATTTGTAAAGCTATTAAGGAAGTTAATGCTGATATAATTTGTTTGCAGGAAGTAAGAAATGAAGAATTCAGAAATATTACTGAGGTTATTGCTAATGGAGCAAATTATCCGTTCTTGGTATTTAGGTGCTATCCTGATTGTCCTGATGAGGGATTAGCTATTTTAAGTAAGTATCCTTTTAGCCATACCGCTGCTATTTGGGAAATAAATACTGAAATATCAAACTACTGTGCTATTCGGGCAAAGATTAATTATGAAGGTATTCTTATAGGAATAACAAATGTTCATTTAAACTGGAGAAGTGAAGAGATTAGAAAGGAACAATTAATTGCAGTAAGTAATTGGATTGCAATGGACAAAGACAGTGCAGAATATGAAATTATTTGTGGAGATTTTAATGATGTACCACAGAGTAGTATTCATGATTTTTTAAAAGATTGCGGTTGGCAAGATGTTGTAGAACTTAATAGTAAAAAAGATGCAAGTAATTATGCTACCTTCGACTTGTTAAATAACTATTATTTGAAGGAGGATATAAGGGTAAAAGAGAGGTTAAGATTTGATTGGATAATGATAAATACATTTAATAAATGTGAACAGTTACTCTTCGAAGATATGGACATATTCGGAAACAATCCATCGGTATTTAAAATTATGCCAAGTGATCATTATGGACTTTATATAGATATAAAGTAATACTAAAGAATTGAGAATTTATATTATAGAGTTTTTGTAATGGAGGTATAGAATTGGATAAAAGAGTATTAGAATCAGAAAGATTATTATTAAAGCCATTATCCTATAAGGAACTGTCATATATTAGTGATAATGACATAGAAAGAATTGAAAATTTAATTGATCCTGAGGCTATATTTGATTTTGTCAAAATAGCAATATCAAAGAAATTAGTAAAAATGAAAAATGTTGATGAAAAAAGTCATGAATGGTATACCTATTGGTTGATAATAGATAAGTCTAATCAAAAAGGTGTGGGTTTTATAGGTTTTAAGGGAGTTCCTGATGAAAATGGCTTTTCAGAGGTTGGATATAGTATAGCATCTAGTTGTAGAAGAAATGGATATATGACCCAAGCATTATCAATGCTAATAAATTGGGCAGCGAATTTTGAAAATTGTAAAGGCATTACAGCAACAAAAGTGTTAAAAGGCAACATAGGATCAAATAATGTATTAAAAAACTGTAAGTTTAAATTGATTAGTTCTACAAGCGAAGTAAATAATTATATTCTTGAATTTTAAAAAGATAATGGAGTTGTTACAAATGGGTATGAGTGTATTGCTAAAAGCATTTATATTTTTACCATTATTGTTTTTGTGTAAGAAAGATAAAAGGATTTATGTTTTACTTTTTATATTAATATCTAGCTTAAATGAAATTGGACTAAAAGTTGGAAAATTATATTTAAACCTTAGCTCACATCTTCATTATAATTGGAGTGGAAAAATTCTATCTATTATAATTTCTATAACATTTATAATAATTCTCAAAAGATTTCTAGTTCCAATATCATATAGTGATCCTAAAATATCAGTGGGGCATAAGATTAAGGCCAAGAGAGCTATGATTTTTTCTTATGGTATTCTTCTACTGGTCATAGTAATTTTTTATATTTTAAATTACAAACAGCAATTTGATATGGAACAATTACTTTTTCAACTAACAATGCCAGGAATGGATGAGGAATTATGCTATAGAGGAATATATTTAGCGCTATTAAATATTGCATTTATAAAAAGATATCAGTTTCTTGATGCTAAATTTGGAGTGGGTTTAATAATAGTTTCAATTCAGTTTGGATTAGGTCATGCATTATCTGTTAGTTCAAGTATGGGTATTTCATTTGATATGTTTTATTTTTTCTGGTCTGGAGCAGTAGGTTTTTGTATTGGCTTAATAGCAGAATCAACTGGTAGCTTGATTTTACCAATCGTATCTCATAACGGTTTCAATGTGATAAACTTTTTAGTAAGGGCACTTAGATAAAAGTAGTACAATAATTTTGCGTCAGTGGTCAAATATATAAAAAAATTCTAGGGGGAAGCAATAAAGTGAGTATTGTAAAAATAGAACTGATAATTGACTCATTTCCAAAACTAAAAAAAGAATACGAAGCTCTTGTTAATCAAGGGTATAAGATTAGTAAATATAGATTAGATACTTGTTTGGAAGATGATATATCAAGCGATAGGTTAGAAATAGTTTTGGAGGACTCTAAAGAAGTTAGAATTCTAATTTCTCAAGATAAGTTTCATTTTTTAGGTGGAAAATTTAGTGAGATTACCAAAATAAATTTATCATTTAAATCTAATGTTATTCATCCCAATATCAAATTGAACAAAGAATGCATTCAGAAAAAAGAATTTAAAAAGAAGCTGATGGGAGGCTATGATTGTAACGAAGTAGATGGCTTTCTCGATATAATAGTGGAGGATTATCAATACTTTGAAGAGAGAATTGCTGAGACACTTGGAGATGATGAAAAGCAAAAATAGAATAAACCAGTTATAAGTTCTAAAAATCAAAGATTATAGGTGGAGGAAATTAAATTGGAAAAGGTCAAAAAGGGAAAAATAATAGTTAACATATGCATTGGTACTATTTTGCTAGATAGAATATGGAGGTTTATTGAAGCAATATTAAATAATAAACAATCTTCTAGTGTAGAAATTGTTATCACTTGCTTATTTTTAGCAGTTATAATTTTATATTATTTAGGAAATAAGGTTGCATTAGATATAATAACCTCACTTGTACCATATTATTTTGCAATACTACCATTTCTGATGATTATTCCTGTTATGTATTTTTTAGACTTGGTTGTTTTTGCTAAAATGGGAGAGGGAAAAACTGCTATATTAGTGGTGTTTTATTTTGTTGGAATAAGTACCTTATATTTAATGTTAAAAAAATATGAACTATTTAATTGTGTCAAGGTATACAAAGGTTATATAAAGGATAAAACTGATTAATATTATAACTAGAATAAAATTATATTAATGCATATATGAAAGCTGTAAATCGTCTATAATGATGATTAAACAAGTAGACATGATAAGTAGATAAAAGTATTTTTTGGGTACTTTGGTATGAGTACTCTCTTCAAAAAAACCTATCATCATTTTAATAAACAATATCTTACTTCCCCGTCGTTTTATAAGAATAATGTGAACTAAAGTCTGTTTGCATAATCAATACAATCAGCTAGAATATTATAGAAGTCTTCATAGTTACTATTTTTCATAATCATAGGATTATCCCAATCAAAATTTCTAATGAGAACTATCTTAAAAGCACCATTTAGATTAAATTCAGGATACCACCCAATGTCAAGAATATAGGTATTATCATGCTTATCTGAGTAATTTACTTGCAACAAGTCCTGCTTTAATTCCCATATCTGATTTTTTAGCGGATTAGTAATGTCAATATTAAAATCATTATATGTTACTATGCCTTTACCAAAATCTATATTTTTCATAATGGTTTCCCTTCAATTCAATTAAAACATCTTAAATTACAATTCAGTAACTTTTTAAGAAAATTTTGTTTCAGCTTTATACGCCATAATGAATCACATATTTATTTTTAGAAATAGCCTTTCGTAGTAATATCATTAAATCAATAAGTTCTTTTGATAATTTAGAACGTTTATCATTTGATACAATGGTATAAAAGGCCTCTAATGATTCTGGAGGAATAAGAGTAACTCCCCATCTTGCAAGTGCAAAACTCGGTCTACTATAACAGTGAAAGTAAGTTTTAATTAAGGTCAATTCATTCCACCAATCATTCAAAATATCGTCATTAATATCAACACAATTATATCTTTGAGGTTCATAACATGAATAATCTTTATCTTTTTCAAATTCATCTATAATACCAAATTGGGCAACACTAGACATATACTCACTAACCCTTCTAATATAAAATACTCCCTTATTTCGCCTTTTCTTACTAAGTTGTATTAATATTAATTTTTGATTATTAAATCCTATAAGAAAATTGTGTAGTAAAGATGATGATAATCTCAATAATAAATCAGGAGTTATCTGTTTAAACCACATTTCTTATAGATTTCTAAAATTACAGGTTGCTTTCCTTCGATATACGAGTCTATATCTTCTGGATATTTCGAAGCCATCTCTTTTTTTATTGAACTATACCTATCTCTCTCTTCTTTATGTTGTCTTAAATAATCTCTAAATGTTATATGCTTAAACAATTCTTCATTATCTTTATTGCATACATATAAATGGTGTACCATTAAATGTGACTTGTTATTATAACCAAATGCTTCCCTACCAGATATGCCCAGGTCTCCTTCATGTATATATCCAATAGACTCTAATGCTTTTTTTACTTCTTCAAAATTTTTGTCAATTACAACATCTATGTCAATGATTGGTTTCGCAGCTAATCCTTCAACAGAGGTGCTTCCGACATGTTCAATTGAATTAATTTTTCCAGACAAAACTGTTAATAATTCACTTTTTATACGTTCAAATTCATTTTTCCATTGGAGATTATAATCTTCTACTATTACATTTTTGGTTTTCATTAGAATCACCCTTTCAAATGTACTATTGATCCATTAGGAAAAAAATAATAAGAAATATCTTACAAAACGCTCATACCATATTATACCACAAGGTCGGTCTACATCATCTTCCTAATTTATTTATTAGTTATTAAGTTTCAAGAATGCTGAAAGTTAGATTTTGATACTAAAGTAACTTATAATTATGAAGAATTAAATCCACTGTTTTAAGATATAGTTTTTCTATTATAACTATCAGTAATATATTAATATTTTATATATAATATCAGGTGTGCTAAAGTGTAAGTATGGAAGTCTTTGAAGGATTTAATTAATGAAGACATGATTAAAATATGAGGAGTGATGTACATGGAATTGAAAAAAGTTGCTATAGCTGGCACATTTGAATCCAGTGATGTTCATGTTACTGTTGGGCCTAATGATTGCAGCGGAATTGAGTTATCAATAAAGAGCAGCGTACTTCAGCAATATGGAAAACAGATTAAAAAGGTTGTGCTTGAAACACTTGAAAATTTAGGGGTGACAGATGCTGCAGTCAGTATAGTAGATAATGGCGCCTTAGATTGTACAATAAAAGCAAGAGTTGAGGGTGCAGTTTATCGTTCAATAGATAAATATGATAGCTTACCATGGGGAGGTGCGATAAAATAATGAATCCTAACAAAAAACGTCTTAGAAGAACAATGATGTTTTTAAATGCTCAGAAGCCAAGTCTTATGAGAGATGCATTTGTATACAAGCCTGATTCAGTAATTTTTGACTTGGAAGATGCAGTTGCTGAAAATCAAAAGGATACAGCAAGATTTTCACTATATCACACCTTAAAGGAAGTAAATTACAGAGGGGTAGAAAGAGTTGTTAGAATAAATGGACTTAATACTCCTTACTGGGAAGAGGATATTAGGGCTTCTGTAGCAGGAGGATGTGATTGTATACGCCTTCCAAAATGCGAGTATTCAAAGGAAATATTACAGGTTAAAGCAGAGATTGAAAAGGCAGAAAGAGAATTTAATAGACCTGTAGGGTCAACGCTGATTATGGCTGCTGTTGAGTCACCAAGAGGCATATTTAATGCAGTAGAGCTTTGTGAATCAACGGACAGGCTTATGGGAATTGCCATAGGTGCAGGTGATTACATGAGAACTATGGGAACTAAAAGACATGATGATGGTCAGGAAATGGCATTTGCCAGAGGAATGGTTTTAAATGCTGCCAAACTAGCTGGAATTCAGTGCTTTGATACTGCTTATACAGAACTTGATAAAATGGATGTTTTTGAAAGGGAAGTAAAATTAATTAAGCAGTTAGGCTTTGATGGTAAATCTATTATAAGTCCAAAACAGATAGAAATTGTACATAGAGTGTTTACTCCTACAGAGCAAGAAATTTCACAAGCAGAAAGAGTTGTGAGAGCTATTGAGGAAAATGCAGAAACTGGTGTAGGTGTGTTTGTGCTGAATGGGAAGATGATCGACATAGCATTTCTAGAAGGAGCCCAGAGAACAATTGCACTTGCTAAAGCAGCCGGAGTATATGAGGGGGATTTATAAGATGCTTAATAAAGTTTTTAGAGAAATTCCTGAAGAATTATTAGTTAATGATAGAAAAATATTTGAAGGGTCAATTAATTCGGATAAAGTTTGCAATAGAAATGAAAATGGAGCTTACATAAATTCAATTGCAGATCAAAAGGATAAGCTTCTTTCATCTGTTAGAGAAGCAATTATAAAGTGCGGACTTAAGGATGGTATGACCATTTCCTTTCACCACCATTTCCGTGATGGAGATTATATAGTTAACATGGTAGTAGAAGAAATTGCAAAGCTTGGAATAAAGGATATTACTATTTGTGCTAGTTCCTTAGGAGATGCTCATGACCCTATTGGAAAGTATATAGAGGATGGCACTATAACAGGAATTCAAACCTCTGGAGTAAGAGGTAAAATAGGTGAGGCAATTTCTACAGGGAAGCTAAAAAAAATTGCAATCATAAGATCTCACGGCGGCAGAGTAAGAGCTATTGAAGAGGGAGAAGTCCATATAGATGTAGCATTTATAGGAGCACCTACTTCAGACTCTTATGGAAATGCTAGAGGAGTAGGTGGAAAGTCCGATTGTGGAGTGCTTTCTTATTCAATGGTTGATGCAAAATATGCAGACAAGGTGGTTGTAATAACGGACTTTTTAGTAGACTATCCTAATTTTCCACCAAGTATTTCAGCTGTAGATGTAAACTATGTAGTAGTTGTGGACGAAATCGGAGACCCAAAGAAGATTGTCAGCAATGTAATTCGTTTAACAAGCGATCCAAGAGAGCTTATGATGGCAGATTACTGTACTCGTGTAATGGTTAATTCGCCTTTCTTTAAGGATGGCTTTTCATTCCAGACAGGAGGAGGCGGTGCTGCTTTAGCTGTAAACTTGCTGCTTCGTCCATATCTTGAAGATGCAGGAATTAAAATGAGTTTTGCTCTTGGGGGCATAACCAAGCCGATGTGCGATCTTTTAGAAGATGGTTTTGTAAAATGTTTAGTAAATGCACAAGCATTTGATGCGGGGTCAATAGAATCTGTTAAAAATAATCCTAACCATTTTGAAATATCTACCTCTCAGTATGCTAATCCAAGAAATAAAGGAGCACTTGTTAATAAGCTTGATTTTGTTATATTAGGTGCATTAGAAGTAGATGTTAACTTTAATGTAAATGTAGTTACAGGTTCTAACGGTATTTTAAGAGGAGCGCCAGGAGGACATCCAGATACAGCTGCTGGCTCAAAATGTTCAATTATAGTAGCTCCTTTGGTAAGAAGCAGAATACCAACCATATGTGACAGGGTGGTAACTGTAACAACTCCAGGTGAGGTTGTGGATGTAGTAGTAACTGACTATGGTATAGCAATAAATCCTCTAAGACAGGACTTAATTGAAGCACTTAAAGATTCTAAGCTTCCTATATATACTATAGAGGAATTAAGGGATATGGCTTATGAAATGTGTGGAAAGCCTGATGAATTAGAGTTTGAGGATAAGGTTGTAGCAATACTGGAAAGCAGAGATGGTTCAATACTAGACGTTATAAGAAAACCAAAGGTTTATGAATTATAGACTCAATAGTTTTAAGATAAAAAAGTGCTAAAATGTTTAGCACTTTTTTTATTTGGCTATTTACAGATGATTATTCTGTACCAATTACTTATAACTGAGTTATAATATGGGTATGGCCAAAAAACTTTATAAAATAAATTTGACTAGGGGTACATATAAATGATATATTAAATATATTATATATATTTAAGAAAGATTTATAGTGTGTTTTTCACTAATATTATAGAAAATTAGGAGATATGTTTATATGAATGAGAATCAGCCATTGTATCAAAAACTATACAACTCTATATATGATAAAATTATAAGTGGAGAATATTCTGATGGAGAAAAGCTTCCCACAGAAAAAGAACTTGCTGCACAATTTGATGTTAGCAATATAACAAGTAAAAAGGCACTTGAAATGCTTGCTGATAATGGATTAATAAAGCGAATACCTGGAAAAGGTTCCTTTGTTTTAAAATCCACTGAGGATAATAAAGAAAATGTTCCGAAAAAAGGAGGACATTCTCCAATTATTGGTGTTGTTCTTTCTGATTTTACCGAGAGTTATGGAACAAATCTGCTGTCTGGAATAGAAGAAGAGGCATCTAAGAATAACTGCTTTATAGTACCAAAGCGTTCATATGGAAACCAGGAGTTAGAAAACGATGCAATAAATTCACTGGTAGATATGGGAGTTGACGGAATAATTGTGATGCCAGTTCATGGGGAACATTATAATCCTAAAATACTGAAGCTTATTATGGATGGATATCCACTTGTTCTAATGGATTGTGATTTGAAGGGTATTCCAGCAGCTTTTGTAGGGACTGATAATGTGGATGCTGCTAAAGTAGCTGCAGATTATCTCTTAAAGCGTGGACATAGAAAAATCAGCTTTATCTCTACCCCTCCTAAGGACACTACAACTATCGAGGATAGAATAACTGGTTTTATTCTAAGCCATGCAGAACATGGGGTTAAGGTTGATGAAACCATATGGGAAACTAATCTAGTCAGCACTTTGCCAGGGATGGATAGCGAACATAATATTGAAAATGATTGTGATAAAATTAAAAGCTTGCTTTTAAACAACCCAGATATTACTTGTGTATTTGTAACTGAGTACAACTTAGCTTTACTAGTAATGCGTGCATTAAAATCGCTTAATAAGACAGTACCAGGGGATATATCCATACTTTGTTTTGATGGACCATATAACAATATTGGAGATTATTTTTTTACACATATAAGGCAGAAGGAAAAGGAAATTGGCGGAACATCCATTCAGTTTGTACTTAAGCTCATAAAAAATGAGGAAATTACAGAGAAAACTTATCTTAAGGCGGTACTTGTTGATGGTCAATCAGTTAAATCAATTAAAGGTCGATAGATAAACACAGTTTAATATAGTTTTGTTTTAAAAAACAAAAATGTGCTGCAAATCTACTTTATATAGATTTGCAGCACATTTTTTGTACCATAAAGTATATTAATTATATATTATGCAATAAAAATCGAATAATAATTCTAAATAGTATAATAAATATATTGACTTTAGTATATTTGAAATGTATAATATAATCAATCGACACAAACTACAATATATCATCAAATTACAAAGGAGATTGAAGCTATTGAATATATCGGAAATTGTAATGCAATATGTGGATGATATTGCTGAAAAACTAGACATAAGACTTAAGAAAACGTTTCGAAATTGCTATCTTAGCACACTTGCAACTACAACAAATCTTTTAGAAGATGGGACAACCTTTGTTTTAACTGGGGATATTCCTGCTATGTGGTTAAGGGATTCATCGGCTCAAGTAAAGCACTATTTACCATTAGTTAATAAAGATCCACAAATTGCTCGAGTTATTGAAGGCTTGATCAAGCGACAAGTTATGTATATAGGAGTTGATCCTTATGCTAATGCTTTCAATAAAGAGCCAAATGATCACGGAATGAAAGAGGATATAACTCTTCAGAATCCTTGGGTATGGGAAAGAAAGTATGAGATTGATTCGCTTTGCTACCCTATTCAGCTTGCTTATCAATATTGGAAGGTTAGCGGTGTCAAAGAAATCTTTGATGAGGCATTTCATAATGCTATGTGTACTGTAATCGATTTGTGGAGGCTTGAACAGTACCACGGTGAAAAATCACATTATAGCTTTCAAAGAAAAAACTGTCCAGCTACAGATACGCTGCAAAATGAAGGAAAAGGAACACCAGTTACTTTTACTGGAATGACTTGGTCTGGATTTCGACCTAGTGATGATGCTTGTACATATGGATATAATATTCCTTCAAATATGTTTGCTGTAGTTGCTCTTAAATACATGGAAGAAATAGCAAAATTGGTTTATAAGGATGAAAAACTTGCTGCTGATGCTTCAGATTTAGGAAAACAAATTGATGAAGGAATTCTTAAATATGGAATTGTTGAAAATGAACAATTTGGAAAAATATATGCTTTTGAAACAGATGGTATGGGAAATTATAATTTAATGGATGATGCCAATGTGCCAAATCTTCTTTCTATTCCATATTTAGGATATACAACAGTAGATGATGAAATATATCAAAACACTCGCAGGTTTGTTTTGAGTAAGCAAAACCCATTTTATTATGAAGGAAAATATGCTAAGGGACTAGGAAGCCCCCATACTCCTGTTGGAAGCATATGGCATATTGGTTTAACTATGCAGGCAATAACATCAGCTGATTCCCAGGAAATAAATCAGCTAATTGAAATGATTATGCAAACTGATGATGGAAAGCAATGCATGCATGAAAGTTTTAATCCTGATAACCCTCATGATTTTACAAGAAGCTGGTTTGCTTGGGCAGATTCACTTTTTGCAGAACTGATTATAAAAGTTGCAGGGTTTTAAATAGTTATATTGACCTCGTTATACTTTTGTATAATGAAGTTTATATTAATATTTTATATTAAGTAAATTTTGGGAGGGAATTATATTGAGTAAAAAATTTTTGAAAAGGATTTCGTTGCTAGTATTAGGTGCAACAATAATCACAAGTACATTAGTAGGATGTACAAGCTCTGGCAGTAAGAGTGCTAACTCTGGTTCATCATCAGATCAAATAACACTTAAGTTTACTTACAGAGATGATGGTTCAGACACTTACAAAAAATGGATTGAAGAAGTTAATAAAAAGTATAACAATCCTAAAGTAAAGGTTGTAGCTGCACCAATTACTGCATCTGAGGGGGATTACTTTACTAAAATTTCTTTAGCATTAAAATCAGGTGTTAACTGCCCTGATATAGTAACTGAAGATACTTTTATGTTAAATTCTGATGCAAGTGCAGGATACCTAGATGACCTTACTGATAAGTTAAACAGTTGGGATGACTGGAAGAACCAATTTAGTGATCCACTAAAGAAAGGTGTTACAGCTCAAGATGGAAAGGTTTATGCTGTACCATATAGCACAGACTCCAGAGGCCTTTGGTACAATAAGGAAGTGTTCAAAAAAGCAGGATTACCTGAAAATTGGCAGCCAAAGAACTGGGATGAAGTATTACAAGCTTGTCAAACAATTAAAGAAAAATGTCCTGATGTAGTTCCATTCTGGATGAATTCTGGAAAGGCTACTGGAGAAGCAACAAGTATGCAGACTTATGAAATGCTTTTATATGGAGCAAGCGGCACACTATATGACTCAAGCAGCAAAAAATGGGTTGTAAATAGCAATGAAATGACAGATGCACTTAACTTTGTAGACACTATTTACAAAAAAGGATATGGCCCATCACTTTCTCTAGTTCTAAACGGAGAAGCAGGAAATACTTTTGCACGTAAATATATGCCTACTGGTAAGGTTGGTATTGGTTTAGATGGTTATTGGACTTCAGGTAACTGGGCTAAGGGTGGTCCTGCAGAATGGGCTGACTACACTAATAAAGTTGGATTCGCACCTTTCCCAACAAGTAAGGGACAAGAACCAGGTACTATAACTATGGCTGGTGGATGGTCACTTGCTATTCCAAAGCAAGGTAAGAACAAAGAAGCAGCTATGGAATTCGTTAAATTTGCTATGAATAAAGAAAATATGCTTTCTATTGATAAAGCTTCAGGTTTCTTAACTACTCGTAAAGACGTTGCTGAAGATAAGGACTTTATGGCTATACCATTTAATCAACAAGCTAATGATATGCTAAAAAATGCACAATTTAGACCAGCAGTAGATAAATATCCTTCAGTTTCAACTGAAATTCAAGCAATGGTTGAGTCAGTAGCAGCAGGTACAAAGCCAGCTGATGCTATAGCAAAATATTCACAAAATGTAACTAGAATTGTTGGTAGTGACAAAGTAACTAGTAAATAAAGATAATATTATTAATTAAGTTTAATAAGCGAACAGTGACCTGTTAGCAAACTGTTCGCTTATATATTATTTTAAATATTTAATGTTAGCTGAAGACAATGATTAAAAAAATACATATTAAAAACGTGATATATTTGTAGTATTATATTAAACAAAAGCCTAACTGTATTAATTTTTAATTTGAAAGTAATAAGAAATATAAGTTTTGAAAAAATTCAAGTGCTATGCTTGATTATATATAATTTTAAGGGGGTTAAAAGAATGGATACTGCCGCAGCAACATCTTCACTAGAAAACAAAAGATCCAAATTTGGAAAATATCTTTTCCTTTTGCCTGCAGTTTCACTTTTACTGTTATTCTTTATTTTTCCTATTTTGCTAACAGTAATCTTTTCGTTTTCAAATCTAACATTAACAGGAAGCGAATCACAAAATTTTCAGTTCATAGGTCTTGAAAATTATACACAAATGTTTAGAGATCCTCAGGTATTTAAAAGTATAGTAAACACAGTTATTTTCTTAGTCTTTTCTTCTTTGATAGGACAACAAGTATTCGGATTTCTAATTGCAATTTTAATGAAGAATAAAAATACAATCTTCAGAAGGGTTGTAGGTACGATAGTTCTTGCTGGTTGGGTTATGCCTGAAGTTGTTTGTGCCCTATGTATGGCTAATTTTCTTAATGACAGCGGCACACTTAATTCAGTAATTAAGCTCTTTGGGGGCACACCTGTGCAATGGCTTTATAAATTTCCTATGTTTAGTATCATAATTGCTAATGCATGGCATGGTACTGCATTTTCAATGTTAGTGTACCAAGCAGCCTTGGATGATGTCCCAACAGACATAGAAGAAGCGGCTGTAGTTGATGGTGCATCTAATTTCACTATTTTACTTAAGATTATTTTACCTAATATAAAAGGATCTATTATAACCAATATGATGTTGAATACACTTTCCACACTTGGGGTCTTTGGTCTAATCTACATGATGACTGGTGGAGGTCCTGGAGATTCCACAACAACACTTCCTTTACTAATGTACAGTGAAGCATTTGGCAGTTTCCAAATTGGTTATGGTACTGCAATTTCAATGATACTTCTAGCTATTGGTGTAATATTAAGTTTCTTCTACGTAAAAGCATCCAAAGTAAAAATTTAAAGGCGGGTAATACATATGAATATGAAATGGAGAAAAAGAATTTTTGGGAAAATACTTCCTTATGCAATTCTTAGTTTAATTGGTATATGCTTTTTGCTGCCACTTTTATGGGTTTTAATAGCTTCCTTTGACAGCAGTGCATCTCAGGCTCTACAGATACCTAAAAATGTAACCTTGGGGAATTATCTTAATGTGCTAACTAATCAAACTAATCAGCGTTCCTTTGCTATAGGACTTTTAATTTCTATTTTGCAGACAATATTTGTAGTTATAGCAGCAGGTTTATGTGCATATCCTCTTTCTAGATATCAAATGAAACATAAGAAATCATTTATGTACTCTATTCTTTTTATGACCTCACTGCCAATAACAGCATTGATGGTTCCTGTTTACCAATTATTTATTACTATAAAACTGTATGATAATATTTTCGGAGTAATTTTATTTTTGACTGCTTCAGCATTACCTTATGCCATTTGGATGATGAAAAACTTTATGGATGCCATTCCTATAGAGCTTGAAGAGGCAGCTTGGGTTGATGGTGCCGGGGTTCTAACTACAATTAGAAAGGTTATTACACCTGTTATGCTTCCAGGTATTTTTACTGTAGCAATATATACTTTTTCTGGCAGTTGGGGTAATTTCTTTGTTCCCTACATATTAATTAGTACAGCAGAAAAATATCCGGCTTCAGTTATGCTTTATCAGTTCTTTGGCAACCATGGTATGATTGCATACGGACCTTTAGCAGCCTATTCTGTACTTTATGCGACTCCATCCATAATGCTCTATGTAATTTCTCAAAAATATATGTCAAAAGGCTTCAGCATGCAAGGTGCAGCTAAAGGATAATATATAAATTAATTCAACTAATAAAATTAATCCTGTTAAGGTTATGGACGCTTTAGATAACCTTGATAGGATTTGATTTTATACAAACCTTAATTAAGGAGTTTTATTATTAAAAATATTGAATAATTAGTTTGAAAGCTGGTGATTTAAATGTTTAGAAAAGAACGTGTTCGCGTAATTTGTAATGAGCTACAAAAGCTCTCCTGTACTAAATCCTTTGATATAAATAACTGGAAGAAAAAAGATGGTTTTTATCTTCGTCCACAAGATGCAGAAACCTCTGAAACTCCATGGGAGAATTTTGATAGTAAAAATATGATGTGGATGGGAAAAGATAAACATTTTTGGTTTACAACTGAATTTACTGTACCAGAAGAATTTTCTGGGAAACCATTATATTTAATTATTAAAACACAGATTGATGAAGCTAATGATATGAGTAATCCTCAGTTTTTGGCTTTTATAGACAATATACCTGTTCAAGGCGTTGATATGAATCATAGAGAAATCTTTATTACTGAAAATGCTGAAACTAATAGAAAGTATAGAATCGACTTACAAGCTTACACAGGAACTCTCCACGTTGAACTATTACTTATAGGAAGAGTAGTTCAGGTGGATAGAGAAATATTAAAGCTTTATCATGATCTTAATGTACCACTATGTACTGCTGAAAAACTGGAAGATGAAAATAGTGATAAGTTGGAGCTTGAGCTGGAGCTTGAAAAAGCTGCTGATTTAATAGACCTTCGAGTTCCTTATTCTCAGTATTTCTATTCCTCTATTAAGGCAGCAGAGGAGTATCTAGAAAAAACTATTTATGGCACACTTGCGGGGCATAACAAGGTAATAGCAAGCTGTATCGGACATACTCATATAGATGTTGCTTGGCTGTGGACAGTTAGCCAAACTAGGGAAAAAGTTGCCAGAAGTTTTTCTACTGTGTTAAAGCTTATGGAGGAATATCCAGAGTATAAATTTATGTCAAGTCAGCCGCAATTATATGCTTTTTTAAAGGAGCGTTACCCGGAAATATATGAAAAGGTTAAGCAGCGTGTTGCAGAAGGACGATGGGAGCCTGAAGGCGGAATGTGGGTTGAAGCTGACTGTAATTTAACTTCAGGAGAATCCCTTGTTAGACAATTTTTATATGGGAAAAGATTCTTTAAGGATGAATTTGGAGTTGAAAATAAAATACTATGGCTTCCAGATGTATTTGGATATTCTGCTGCATTGCCTCAAATAATGAAAAAGTGCGGCATAGAATATTTTATGACTACTAAAATTGCATGGAATGAATTTAATAAATTTCCTTATGATACATTTTGGTGGCATGGCATTGATGGCACGCCTATATTTACTCACTTGATTACAACAAAGGGCATTGATCAAGCTAAAGATAGCTTTTTCACTACTTACAATGGTATGCTGCATCCAGCGGCTCTAATGGGTGGCTATGACAGATACCAGCAAAAGGAATTAAATAATGATATACTTGTATGCTATGGCTATGGAGATGGCGGTGGAGGACCTACTAGGGAAATGTTAGAAACCGGTAGAAGACTGGAAAAAGGAATAGTAGGAGCTCCAAGGGTTGAACAAAAGTTTTCAAAGGACTATTTTGATAAGCTTTATGCTTCACTAGCTGAAAATCCGGACTTGCCAAAATGGATTGGCGAACTATATCTTGAGTATCACCGCGGTACCTACACATCAATGGCTAGAAATAAGCGCAGCAATCGAAAGAGTGAATTTGCACTAATGAATTTAGAAATGCTTTCTGTTTGGGCGGAACAATTTGGAATACCTTATCCTAAAGAGGAAATCGATTCTATATGGAAAACTGTTTTAATCAATCAGTTCCATGATATTCTGCCAGGGTCAGCTGTTAAGGAAGCCTATGATGTTACTAAATTAGAATATGAAGAGATTAAAAATAAGATTGAGTCACTAATTAGTGAAAGAATAAATGTAATAGCTACTAAGGCAGGGGCAGGCCAGGACAGTGTAGCAGTATTCAATACTTTATCCTTTAAGCGCAGTGACAAAGTTGTGCTGGACAATGTTCCTGGAAACGCTACTGAACTTATAGATGAAGATGGCTCTGTTTACCCACTGCAAAAGACAGAGGACGGTATGTTTACAGCATGGATTGAAGCAATTCCTCCTAAAGGGGTAAAGGTGCTGCGCTTTAGCGAAGGTAAAAAGCAGGAAAGTCCATTTATTATTACTAATGAAGGAATTGAAACACCATACTATAAAGTAGCTATTGATTCCTATGGATTTTTCACTTCACTTTTTGATAGGACTAGTAATCGTGAAGTACTTCAAAGTGGAGAAAAGGGCAATATCTTTAGAGTTTATGAAGATAAGCCTATGGAATTTGACAACTGGAATATCGATATTTATTACAGTAGAAAATCATGGATTGCAGAGGATGTTACTAAACTTCAATGGATAGAAAATGGTCCTGCTCAAGCGGTACTATTAACTGAAAGAAAGTATTGCAATTCTACAATCAATCAAAAAATATACTTTTATGCTAATTCAAGCCGTATTGACTTTGAAACTTATGTGGATTGGAAAGAACATCAGCAGCTTATGAAAGTGGAGTTTCCAATAGCTGTGAATGCAAATGAAGCTTCCTATGATATTCAATTTGGAAACCTAACAAGGCCAACTCACAGCAATACCAGCTGGGACAAGGCAAAATTTGAGGTTTGTGCGCATAAATGGGCAGATCTTTCTGATGGAGGCTTTGGGGTCAGTCTTTTAAATGACTGCAAATATGGCTATTCAATAAGAAATCAGGTTATGACTTTATCACTTATAAAGTCGGGAATTGATCCAAATCCAACTACTGACCAAGAGGAGCATTGGTTTACCTATTCTATTCTTCCACATCAAGGAAGTTGGAAAGATGGAGCTACTGTACAGCAAGCTTACATGCTGAATGTTCCTGTTTTGAGCAGCTGCCCAACAAGTAAAGCTGCTGTAGTAAGTAAACCTTCTAGCCTTATTGATGTTAATGCTAAAAATATAATCATTGAATCAATTAAGAAGGCTGAGGATGGGATTGGTACTATTATTAGAATGTACGAATTTGAAAACAAGCTTACAGCTGCAAAGATGGATTTAGGAAGAAAATGCAGCAAAGTTATTGAATGTGACTTGCTAGAAAGAGATATTTTATGTGCTGCTGAAGATACAAAGGAAGTTTCCTTTACAATAAAGCCATATGAGATTAAGACTTTTAGAATAGTTTAACTTTTATTTTGTGAGATAATTAATAAAAGGTAAAGGAGATAAATATGTATACAATAGGAATCGATATTGGTGGAACTAATACAAGGGTAGCACTGATAAGTAAAAATGAAATATTAGAAAAGTATGTATTCTCAACAAATATAAATAATTCTTACGAAAATACTAATGAGATTCTAAAAATAGTTAAATCTTTGGCTGAAAAAGTAGAAATAGAAGGTATAGGTATATCTTGTCCTGGACCTTTAGATTTAATTGCAAAAACAATACTGAATCCTCCAAATTTGCCAGGATGGAAGAACTATAAAATAGTAGAAGAAATAAGTAAAGCTACAGGACTACCTACTTATATTGAGAATGATGCCAATATAGCTGCATTAGCTGAATATTTATTGATAAAAGAAAAGCCTATTTCACTTCAATTTCTAACAATCTCAACAGGTATTGGAGCAGGCTTTGTTCACCAGGGTAAGATTTATAGAGGTGCTCATGGCTTTGCGCAGGAAGTATTTAATATAGTTGTTAAACCTGGTGCATATTCCTATGGTAACTATAATTCTGGGGCATTAGAATCTGTTTCAAGTGGATCAGGAATATATAAGCAGGCATTAGCTAGAGGCCTACAGGTAGGAAATACAAAGGATGTATTTGATTTAAGAGAAAAAGGTAATGAGGAAGCTGCAGAAATAATAGAAGAAGCAGTAGAAGCCTTGGCAGTTGGAATAGCTTCAATTATTCAAATTATGGACCCTGAAATAACAGTACTGAGCGGAAGTTTAGTGTTAAATAATCAATGGATAATAAATGAACTGGAAAATAGGGTAAAGGAAAAGGTTCATCAAGACTTAAAGGATAAAATTAGTATTAAGTTAAGTGAACAAAATGGAGATTCAGGACTTATAGGTGCTGGTTATATTGCAACTGCTGAATATAATTTGTAATGAATAGATATTTTTAAGGAGGCAAATATGAGCAGTATTATAAAATTAAAGCCGGTTTTTAAGGAGAGAATATGGGGAGGAACAAGGCTAAGAGATTATTTTGGCTATGATATACCTTCAGAGAATACTGGTGAATGCTGGGCAATATCAGCACTAAGTAGCGGTGATTGTGAAATAGAAGATGGCGAATTTAAGGGAAAAACTTTATCTTGGTTATATAAAAATCACAGGGAACTTTTTGGAGGTATTGAAAATCCGGAGTTTCCTCTATTGGTAAAGCTTATCGATGCAGCAGATAATCTTTCAATACAGGTTCATCCTGATGACAAATATGCTAGGGAAGTAGAAAAGCAACAATTTGGTAAAACTGAAGCCTGGTATATCATTGAAGCAGATGAGGATACAGTTTTAGAAATAGGACACAATGCTAATTCAAAAGAAGAATTACATGATATGATAGAGAATAAGAAATTTCAAAAGTTGCTGAATTATAAACCTATAAAGGCTGGAGATTTCTTTTACATACCTTCAGGAACAGTGCATGCCATTTGTAAGGATACTTTAATATACGAAATACAACAGTCTTCTGATATAACCTATCGATTATACGACTACGATAGGCTTGATAAGAAAACTGATAAACCAAGAGAACTTCATACTTCAAAGTCCATAGATGTGATAACTGTGCCTCAAAAAATTGATACAACTGCTATACCAACTGTTGAAGCTGATGAGGGGCACCAAAAGATAGTTTATATTGAAAACGAATATTTTAGTACTTATAAATATGATGTGAAGGATAAAGTGAAATTACTTAATGAATCTTTCTTACTCTGTACAGTGATGGAAGGCAGCGGCAGTATTGGAGATAAAGAAATTAAGAAGGGTGATAACTTCATTGTACCTGCTGAATGCAAAGATATGCTAGTTGTTGGAAATATATCTATTATGATTTCAACAATGTAAAAGCATTTTTATTATTGAGTAGAGTAAAGTAAATATAAATTATGAATGAACCTCGATTTTTCGAGGTTTTTTTATTTATATAAAATATAATAGTTTTTCTAAGGGCAATAGTGTTGTTGATAAGTACATGCAAAAATGGTATATTATGGTTATAATTTTATGTATAGCTCTATTTTGAAAAGGAGAGAATGGAATGAAAACAAAATGGGGAGAAATTCTTGATAAAAATAATATATTGAAAGAATATCCTAGGCCACAAATGGAAAGAGACAGTTACTTAAACTTAAATGGGCTATGGGAATATGCTATTACTGAAACTGAAAGTATTCCAGATAAATTTCATGGAGACATTCTAGTTCCATTTTCACCTGAAAGTGAGCTCAGTGGAGTGACACTTTCAAAACCACTGACACCAACTGAAACGCTATGGTATAAGCGTACTGTAAAGTTACCTCCTGTTTTCAATGTGGGAAGAGTAATTTTGCATTTTGGTGCTGTTGATCAAACTGCAACCGTCTATATTAATGGAACTCAGGTGTGCTCCCATGTAGGCGGGTATACTTCTTTTAGTGTGGATATTACTAATTATTTAATGGAAAGCAATCTAATAGTGGTAAAGGTGAGGGACTTTACAGATACCACCTACCATTCTCGCGGTAAACAAAAGACTGAAAGAGGAGGAATGTGGTACACTCCACAAAGTGGAATATGGCAGACCGTATGGATGGAAAGTGTGCCAAATGACTATATCAGTTCGTTGCGTATAACGCCTCTATTTGATGAAAGTGCTGTGGAACTTATAGTGACTTCAAAGAGCTCAAAGCTGTGCCATGCAAGAGTAGGCAAAACTATGATTTCATTTCTATCCAACCAGTCAGCTAGGCTGCCTATGAAAGGATTTATGCCATGGACACCGGAAAGTCCCCAGCTTTATGATCTAGTAGTTACTTTGGGGAAAGACTGCGTAAAAAGCTATTTTGGCATGCGAAAATTTTCTGTAGAGGTAGATGATAGTGGAGTAAAACGGCTATTTTTAAATAACAAGCCTTATTTTCACAATGGATTATTAGATCAAGGCTATTACAGTGATGGCATGTATACTGCTCCTTCTGATGAAGCAATGATTTTTGATATAGAAACTGCAAAGAAAATGGGCTTTAATATGCTGCGAAAGCATATTAAAATTGAGCCTCTTCGCTGGTATTATCATTGTGACCGAATAGGAATGCTAGTGTGGCAGGATATGATTAATGGTGGTGGTGACTATAGAAGAATAATAGTTACATATCCATTGATGACCTGTATTCATATTAAGGATTCGCATTATAAGTGGTTTGCCAGGGAGGATGAAGAGGGGCGAAAACAATATTATAAGGAACTTGATGAGATGATAAAGCATTTGTATAATTCCGTATCCATTGCAATGTGGGTTCCTTTTAATGAGGGATGGGGACAGTTTGATGCAAAGGAAGCAGTTAATCGAATTTTGAGTATAGATTCAACTCGTACAATAGACCATGCCAGCGGCTGGCACGATCAAAAAGTTGGAGATATAAAAAGCCACCATGTATATTTTAAAGAGTATAAGTTTAAAAAAGATAAGCTTAAGCGTGCTGTTATTTTATCTGAGTTCGGAGGATACAACTGCCGTATAAAAGGTCATTGCTTCAGTGAAAATGATTATGGTTATAAAAAATTTGATACACCTGAAGTATTATTTGAAGCTTATAAGGAGCTTTATCAGGATGAAATTATACCTGCAAGAGATAAAGGACTTAGTGCAGCTGTATATACCCAGCTTACAGATGTAGAGGATGAATTAAATGGCTTGATTACCTATGATAGAAAAGTAATAAAGATGGACGTAGAAAAGATAAAAAAAATTAATAATAGGTTAGAAGGCGTTTAAAACTAAGTTACTAAAGCTATGTTGAATATATTACCTAGTTTGGAAGTAGGGTTTACATGGATATTAGAATGTAATAATATATTGGAAAGGAGATGATAAAAGTGGATTTTTCAACACTCTCCAAAGAGAGACGAAGTATTAGAAATTATCTTGATAAAAAAGTAGATAGAGAACTAATTGATAAGTGCCTTGATGTGGCCTTGTTAGCACCATCTGCACGTAATTCTCAGCCTTGGAAGTTCATTGTAATAGATGAGGAACAGGTTCTTTCCAAAATTAAAGAGTGTACATCAGATGATGACTACCATTTAAATCTGTTTACTAGGAATGCTCCAGCCATGGTTGCAGTGGTAAATGAAGGTTTAAATTATATGCCAACGAATAGAGGAAAAATGAAGGGTGATGACTATTCAAAGAGCGATGTAGGCGCTGCTATTGCAATGTTTTGCTTAAAGGCTGCAGAGCTTTCACTTGGAACATGTATTATTGGTTCCTTTGATGCAAAGAGTGTAAAAGAGCTTCTAGGAATACCTGAAAATAAAGGCTTGGATTTAATGATAACTATTGGTTATCCTGCTGATGATAAAATTGCAACTAAGGTTTGCAAGCAAAGGGAAAATTCAGTTTCATATAATAAATATTAAAATTTGACACCGCCTGAAGGCAGCTTGTATAGCTGCTTACAGACGGTTGTTTATTATTCATATCTTAATGCATCAATAGGATCGAGTTTTGCGGCTTTATTTGCAGGATAATAACCGAAGAAAACACCTATGGATATTGAAAAAAGTATAGTAAGAATTATTGTAGGTATTGAGAATACAGGTGTAGTTCCCATTAATGAGCTTCCTAAGGTTCCCATTAAAAGTCCAAGAATTAATCCAATTATTCCACCAACAAGTGATAGTATCATAGCTTCTGTTATGAATTGTAGACGGATATGAAAATTCTTGGCACCCAAAGCTTTTCTAGTACCAATTTCTTTTGTTCTCTCCGTAACAGATACAAGCATTATATTCATAACCCCAATGCCGCCCACCAAAAGTGATATAGCAGCAATAACAGAAATTGCTATTGATATTGTGGAAAGCATTGAGCTCACAGTTGCAATTTGACTGGACATACTAAACACACTTGCTTCCCACTTTGGATTTTTTACGTAATATTTAGCAAAAAAATTTTCTGCATTTTTTTTAAATACATCAGAGTTAACATTGGCTTTACTCATAATAGTTGCTGAGGAATAGTTTTTTGTAGTCTTATCCATCTTCGCAAGTGAAACAGGTATATATACAGGAGTTCGTGTGTCTTTTTCCGAAGATGTAGATGCCATTGAAAACATAGAAGACTCAGAGTATTTGTAAACTCCTATGATTATATATGTTTTTATGCCGTCTGAGGCATAAAATTTAATTTCTTTGCCAATAGGATTCACATTGTCACCAAATATGTTTTTTACAAGCTTATCTGAAACTACAGCTACACTTTTACGTCCAGCGATATCACTGTTATTAATAAATCTTCCATTGATCATTTCTACGCTATTAACCGCCATATATCCAGCATTGACACCTGAAACAGAAGCATTTGCATAGAGCCTTCCGTCTTTTACCTGCCCGTTGCCCACAGAGTCACTAACGCTGATAGCTTCTATTTGGTCTTTATACTTTTCTTTAAAGGCATCAAGCATATCCATAGTTAATAAATCCTTATCTTCTGCAGTAGATCCCGATGCCACCATATTTGGTCCGTTATTTTGACGCTGGGATGTACCTGACTGAGTGCTTTTTTCCCGTACGTTTACCATAAAATTATTTGTACCCATACCCTGCATCTGTGTTGTAACAGAAGAGGAGAGAGAATTTCCTACTGACAATATTGCTATCACTGATGCTATTCCTATTATTATACCAAGCATGGTCAGAAATGCTCTCATCTTGTTAGCACGCAAGCTTTCTAAAGCTAAAAGCATATTTTCTTTAAAGAACATATTTGTTCACCTCGTTTTCTTTTTAAGAGACGGCACTATTAGGCATATCACTTAGTATTCTGCCGTCTTTGATTGTAATAATTCTCTGTGCCATCTGTGCAATTTCCATGCTGTGGGTAATTAGAAGTATAGTTTTCTTCTTTTCTCTATGAATTTTTTTAAAGATGTCCATAACTAAATCGCCAGTTTTTGAATCAAGAGCACCTGTTGGCTCATCCGCAAGTATAATGGATGGATCATTAACAAGAGAACGTGCTATTGCAACTCTCTGCTTTTGTCCTCCTGAAAGTTCATTTGGCATATGGTCCATTCTATTTCCCATTCCAACAACTTCTAGAAGTTCTTTTGCTCGCCTGGTGCGTTCCTTTGAGTTTATACCTGCATAGAGCATAGGTAATTCAACATTTTTTAGAGCATTTGACCTACCCATTAGATTAAAGTTTTGAAAAACAAAGCCTATTTTTTTACCTCTTATATCAGAAAGCTCATCTTGAGTCATGCTTTGAACTGGTATTCCATCTATGGAATATTCACCAGAGGTTGGCTTATCAAGGGCACCTATAATATTCATAAAGGTAGATTTGCCTGATCCGGAAGCCCCCACAAGGGCAACAAATTCACCGTCTTCAATTCTTAAACTAATATTATCTAACACTAGCAGCTCGTTAGGGGTATTAATAAAATATTTTTTTCCTAGATTTTTTACTTCAATCATGTAAATCCCCCCTATTTTGTTACTTTTGAGCTATCTTTAGGATTAGTCTCAATATTCATACCATCTTTTAAATCTGTAGAAATTATTTCTATATACATATCTGTTTCCATACCCTTTTCAACCTTTATTTTTTTAGCAGTATCTTTCGACTTGCTATCTTTTTGTGTGGAATCAATAACATAAATGTATTGACTGCCATCTGCATCTGCAACTATAGCATCGTATGGAACAGAGAAGACATCATTTTTTTCATTTAGTTTTATGGTTAATCTCACATTCATCCCTATTTTCATATTAGGGTTTTTATCTTTCAAAGTAACCTGAGTATCAAATTGAACATTGGAGGAGGAAGCAGTATTTCCATTAGCATCTTTAGCTGCAGTAGGTGCAATTTTTGATACAGTCCCTTCAAATTCTTTGTCCCCTGTGCTGTCGGATTTAATAATTACATCTTGTCCAACTTTTACAGAAGCTATATCATATTCACCTATTGCTGTTGATACAATCAAATTATCAGTATCTTCAATAACAAACAGCAAGCCGGCTGCAGAGTTATTTTCTTTTGCATTTACTAGAGTAATCGTTCCATCAATAGGAGCAGTTATTTTGGAATTATTTAAAGTTTGCTTTTGTTTTTCAAGAGCTGCCTTTTGACTTTCTATGCTGTTTTTTGATGCATTACTGTTTTTATTTTTTACATTGTTTAATGATGCTGTGGCATTATCGTAAGCAATCTGAGATTTTTTTAAGGTTAATTCTGCTTTTGAAAGGTCGTCTGAAGTACTTTTTCCTTCATCATAAAGCATCTTAACCTTATCATAGCTGCTCTTAGAATTATCTAGGTCTAGTTTTGACGATTCCACATTGTTTGTTGCATTCTGCAAATTATATTTATTAGTAGCTTCTTCAGTTTTTAGTGACTCCTCAGCATTTTTTAGATTTAACTCAGCTTGTTTTATATCTAGTTCCAGGTTCGTTGTGTCAAGTTGTGCAAGCACATCACCAGTTTTTACTTTATCACCAACCTTAAAATTTACTTTCTTTACAGGATAGTTTGTTACTGTTGAATATACATTTTTGCTATCGCTGCTAGTAATAGTTCCAGACACTAAAACTGAGTTTACAAGATTTGATTTTTTTAAGGTAAAAGTTTGAACAGTATTTGCATCGCGTGCCTTTGTAGCAGTTGGTCTAAATACAAATGCTCCTGCTATGAGTGCAGCTAAAATTACACCTATAATAATCTTCTTTTTCATGTTAGATTTTCTCCCTTTCATTAATTGTTTTGTAACGCAAGTATATTTGACTAACATGAACTAAAGATGAATTAATGTAAATATTTTTTTCTTTTGTCGATACTATATGTAACTATAATTCATCTTCCGTTCATGTTTAAGTTGTAGTATATATATGTATAAATAACCTTAGGAATGGGGGGCTTTTTTTGCTTACAATTTTAGTAGTAGAAGATGATAATAAATTATGTAAATTATTTTGTACTGTGCTCTCAAAAAATGGCTATCGAACCTTGAGTGCAGAGGATGGAATGAAGGCATGGGATATATTAGAGAAAGAATATGTAGATTTGATTATTTCAGATATTATGATGCCTAATATGGATGGATATGAATTTACAAAATCTCTTAGAGATACTAATTCAGAAATACCTATTCTTATGATTACAGCTAAAGAAGATTTTCTAGCAAAAAAGCGGGGATTCATGGCTGGCACCGATGATTATATGGTAAAACCTATTGATGTAAATGAAATGGTACTTCGGGTAGGGGCATTACTTAGGCGTGCAAAAATTGTTCATGAAAGAAAGCAGATAGTCGGACAGACCATTCTTGATTATGATTCACTTTCGGTTTCAAGAGGAGAAGAATCTATTGAGCTTCCTCAGAAGGAATTTTATTTACTTTATAAGTTAGTTGCTTATCCAAATAAAATATTTACAAGGCAGCAGCTTATGGATGAAATCTGGGGTATCAATAGCGAATCTGATATTCAGACAATAGATGTCCATGTAAACAGGATAAGAAGACATCTACAAAGTAACCCGGACTTTGAAATTATAACTGTACGCGGACTTGGATATAAGGCGGTGAAAAAATGAGAAAAAGATCTCATTCTAAGCTATGGATACGGTTTACTGTTGGCGTTATTTTTATTACTTTTACTGTTTTTTCTTTAATGGCTGCTATTGCACTTATATCATTCTACTATGGCTATTTTCCACAGCATCGGAATCCAATAGTTCCAATTATTTCAATGGTATTTTTCTGCATGATTATCTCAACTTTTTTTACTCTTATAATTGGACATAGGATACTACGCCCTATAGAAACTTTAATTGATGCTACGAAAAAAGTAGCTAAAGGTGACTTCAGCGTCAGACTAGATGAAAACTATCCTGAGGATGAAATTCGTGATATGAATCTGCATTTTAATAAGATGATTGATGAATTAAATGGAATTGAAACCTTAAGAAATGATTTTATAGTGAATGTTTCTCATGAGTTTAAAACTCCTATTGCTTCTATTGAGGGCTACGCTACATTATTACAGGATCCATTATTGATAGAGGAAGAACGTAAAGAATATACTCAAATGATTCTTGATAGTGCTGCACAGCTTTCTTCTCTTTCAGGGAATATACTTAAGCTTTCTGAATTTGAATCACAGAAAATTATGCCTGAAAAGAAAAGTTTCTCGCTAGATGAACAAATAAGACAAGCGCTGCTATTCCTTGAAGGCAAATGGTCAAAAAAGAACCTAGAAATAGATCTTGAACTGCCAATAATAAATTACTTTGGAAATGAAGAATTTTTGATGCAAGTATGGCTTAATATTTATGGAAATGCAATTAAATTCACACCTGAAAGCGGCAAAATCTATACCTCTATAAAAGAATATGATAATAGAATTTATGTTTCTATATCAGATACAGGCAGCGGAATGACTGAAGAAGTGCAGAAACATATTTTTGAAAAGTTTTATCAAGGTGACCGCACCAGGCACTCTGAGGGGAATGGTCTAGGGTTGACACTGGTTAAGAGGATTCTGGATTTATTGGGGGGATCTATAGAAGTGCAAAGCGAAATAGGAATAGGTACTACTTTTACTGTATGTTTGCCATTAGAGAGTTAAAGCAGTTTCTAATACAATAAGCAACTTGAAAGCACTTATATAGTTAGAAAAATTATTTGTTGATTAGGATATTTTTGTAAAAGGTGTACAATTATTCACTTTTTGAGGTAATATTATATATATGTATACTCTATTTTGGTCTTGGAGGAAAAATATGAGTAATACTATAGTAATAGGCAATAACAATACTAAAGAAGTTGGGGTCAAATGATATGAGGGGGTAGTAAAATGGCAAAAGTTTTAAAGGATAGAAAGGATGTGGATCAATCTCTTACTTGGGATTTATCCGCTATATTCGGTACTGAAGATGAATATAACTCCGCTGTGAAAAAGCTTCAGGAACTTGCTTTACAATTGGAAAAGGACTATAAAGGAAAGCTAAGTGATGCAGAAAATATTAATGGATGCTTGGATAAGTTAAGAGAAGTAATGCAGATTTTGCATCTTACGGTACATTATGCTGAGCTTTCAGTGGAAGTAGATCATACTAACGAGAAAAATCAGGAAAGATACATGAAATTTATGAACATTGAGTCCGACATTAGCAGCAGATTGAGCTTTATTGAAAGTGAACTAATTCAAGCTGATGATAAAGTTATTGATGAAGCAATAAGTTTGTCAGAAGAAAACTGTAATTATTTAATAAATATAAAGAGAAGTAAGCCTCATGCTCTTCATCCAGAAGTAGAAAAAGTATTAGCAGCATTATCTGGAACCTTAGAGGCACCATATAGTATCTATGGAAGAGCTAAGCTTGCGGATATGAATTTCAAGAGTTTTACTGTAGATGGTGTTGAGTATCCGCTTAGCTTTGTACTCTTTGAGAATGAATGGGAATATGAAAATGACACAAGGGTACGAAGAGCTGCTTTTGAAGCTTTTTCTTCTAAATTAAGAGAATATCAGCACACTATAGCAGGGGCTTATCAGACTCAGGTGCAGAAGGAAAAAACCATGGCATCTCTTAGAGGATTTGATTCGGTTATAGACAGTTTATTATTTAATCAAAAGGTGGATAGAACATTATATAACAGGCAGATAGATTTAATCATGGAAAAGCTAGCACCTCACATGAGAAAGTATGCTAAACTGCTTCAGAAAATACATAAATTAGATGAGATGACCTTTGCGGATTTAAAGCTTCCTGTTGATGCTGGTTATGAACCTACAATAACTGTAGAGGATTCTAAGAAGTATATTAAAGAAGCCTTATCAATACTTGGTGAAGATTATTCTGAGATGCTTGATAGAGCCTATGATGAGAGATGGGTAGACTTTGTTCAGAACAAGGGAAAGTCCACAGGAGGCTTCTGTGCAAGCCCTTATGGAAGCCATTCCTTCATTTTGCTGTCATGGAATGAAAGAATGACAGAAGCATTCGTATTAGCTCATGAACTTGGGCACGCAGGACATTTTGATTTATGCAACAAAAACCAAAGCATCTTTGATGTAGATGTATCGACTTACTTTGTGGAAGCACCATCAACAATGAATGAGATGCTTATGGCAAATTATCTTATGAAGGTTAATGATGAGCCTAGATTTAAGAGATGGGTTTTAGCTTCAATGATAGGACGTACTTATTATCACAATTTTGTTACTCACTTATTAGAAGCTACTTATCAGAGAGAGGTTTATAATATAATGGATAAGGGTGGAAGCGTACAGGCTTCAACTTTAAATGAGATAATGAGAAATACTCTTGAAAAGTTCTGGGGAGATTCTGTGAAGATAACAGATGGTGCAGAGCTTACATGGATGAGACAGCCTCATTACTATATGGGACTTTATCCTTATACTTACAGTGCAGGACTTACCATAGCTACTGAAGTAAGCAAGAGAATTCTAGAGGAAGGACAGCCTGCTATAGATGATTGGAGAGAAGTGTTAAAAGCTGGTTCAACCAAGACTCCAGTGGAGCTTGCTAAAATGGCTGGAGTAGATATTACTACTGATAAGCCTCTGCTTGACACAATTGAGCATATTGGAAATATAATAGATGAGATAATTAAGCTAACTGATGAAATCGAAGGATAATATTAAGGAGTGTTGAATATGTCTGATTATGTTCTTACTTGTTGTTCCACCGCAGATATGCCATATGAGTACTTCCAAAAAAGGAATATCCCATTTGTTTGTTTTCATTATAATATGGACGGAAAAGAATATCTGGATGATTTGGGTCAAACCATGTCTTTTAAAGAATTTTATGGTAGAATTGATGCAGGGTCCATGCCAACTACCTCACAGGTAAACGTAGGACAGTTTATTGACTTCTTTGAACCGTATTTAAGGGATGGCAAGGATATCTTGCACATTTCACTATCAACTGGGTTGTCAGGATCATACAATTCGGCCAATATTGCTAAAAAGGAACTTTTATTAAAATATCCAGCACGAAAAATTCTCATTGTGGATTCACTAGGCGCATCATCGGGTTATGGTCTACTAACTGATATGGCGGCAGATATGAGGGACAATGGCGCAACCATTGAAGAGGTGTATGCCTTTGTAGAAGAAAATAAGCTTAACATACACCATTGGTTTTTTTCTACAAATCTTACACACTATAAACGTGGTGGTCGTATACCAGCCACAACTGCAATTGTTGGAAATATGCTGAATATATGCCCACTTATGAATATGAGTTATGACGGAAAACTTATTCCTCGCACGAAGATTCGAGGTAAAAAACTTGTCATAAACGAGATTGTCCGCAAGATGGAAGCACATGCAAAAGACGGCACAAATTACTCGGGAAAGTGCTTTATTTCGAATTCGCTTTGCTATGACGATGCACGTAAGGTGGCAGATCTAGTCGAGGAAAAGTTTCCTCACCTCAATGGTTCTGTCATGATTAACAGTATTGGTACTGTAATAGGTTCACATACTGGACCTGGAACTGTTGCACTTTTCTTTTTCGGAGATAAGCGTGAAGATTGATTTTTTTTCAAATGCAATCTGTGGCTTTATTAAATTATTAAAATTAAACTTTTAACAGGCCTTAGGCGGTGATTTTAATCGTTTTACTCCCCAAATAATGCTCTCAGCTGCGTATATGAATATAACCGGCTTTATTTAAAGAAATAATCAATTTGTTTGATATAGCAATTTGTATTAACATAGAAGTAGTTTATTAAGCTGAATTGCTATAGTTGGTTAATTTTTTTACCAAAACAAAGGAGAGAATATCATGGAGAGTGTCCATTCAAAGAAGGAAGATTGCAGTGGCTGCAGTGCCTGTTACAACACATGCCCTACAAATGCAATTTGTATGAAAGCAGATGAAGAAGGTTTTTTATATCCTGTTATAGACCAAGCCCTATGTGTAGATTGTAATAACTGTGTAAATGTATGTCCTTTAACTCAAGATGGAAATTATAAAAATGAAAATATACCGGAAATTTTGGTAGCCAAGCATAAATCAGAAGAGGTTTTATTGAAGTCAACCTCAGGAGGAATCTTCACTGCAATTTCAGATGCAATACTTGGAGAAGGTGGAGTAGTCTACGGTGCTGAGTATGATGATGAATTCCATGTGCTGCATAAGAGAGCGGAAAATTATGAACAGAGGAATTCAATGAGAATATCCAAGTATGTACAAAGCAATATGGGCGAAATTTTTCAGGAAGTAGAAAAGGACCTAGTGGATAATAAAAAGGTGTTATTCACAGGAACCCCCTGCCAAATTGCTGGACTTAAGGCATTTATAGGGCATTCTAGCTTGGCTTATAATCTATATCTATGCGATTTAATTTGCCATAGTATTCCTAGTCCTTTAGTATGGGAAGATTATAAAACACTGCTGGAAAAAGAGTATGGAGGCAGATTAACAAGTGTCAAGTTTAGAACTAAGGAAATAGATTGGAGCCGTGAAAATAGTAAAAAGGCTTTTTTGTTTACTACTTCACAGAGTGAGCAGGTTCATAATGACACTAGATTCTATAAGCTTTTCTTAGAAGAAAAGACCATAATGCGTCCTTCTTGTGAGAAGTGCCGATTTACTGACATACATCGTGCCTCAGATATTACCATTGCAGATTATTGGGGAATTGAAAAATACGCTCCTGAATGGATGGATAAAAAGGGTGTTTCAATAATTTTGATTAACAATCAAAAAGGTGAGGAACTACTTAGAAAATGCAATGACGAAGTTAAATATGAAAAACGTCCTAAGGAAGAAGCACTTACTGAACAACAGCGTTTAAGTGAACCTGTTAAGTTTCCAGAAGGTCGCAACAAGTTTTGGGAAGATTATGGAAAGTATGGTTTTGAATATATTATTGAACAATTAGATAAATAGTATTATTAAGAAAAGTAAGAAGTAAAGAAGGAATTTTTGCCGTAAGGGCAAAAATTCCTTCTTTTTTCACTATTAACTTTTCGCTATTATAATTTCATCAGCGAAAGCTTTTATCTAAGCCCACCATTTCTAAAAATTTTTTAGAAACAGCGGATAAATACCTGTCTTTAACTGTAATTATTGCAATTTGCGTATAAAAGGATGGTACATCGATAATCTTGTAGTTCATGGCTTTATCTGTTACAAGGTTTAAAGCAGATAATGGGGCTACTGCAACACCAAGTCCTGCTTGTGCCCAAAGCAGATTCACTGGTAAATAATTATTTAAACAAAAGATATTAGGTTCAAAGCCCTCATCCAAACAAGCAGCTGTAAGTATCTCAGCTAGCTTACGAACTATTATTATAGGTTTACCCTTTAAGTCTTTTACTGAAATTGTATCCTCAATGTTTAGAAAGCTATAATTTGAATTGTATAATGCAATCATAGGTTCTTTATCCCAATACTGAATGTCAAGCCCATTAGTATTAAATGGAGTTCTAACTATACCTGCTTCAATTATTCCATTAAACAGGAGTTCCAGAATTTCATAGGTGCTGCCTTCATAAAGTTCATACTTTATTTGAGGATTCTCTTTATTAAAATTTATAAGGTTACCATTGATAAGAGTGCTATCAACCATTGGAGTTATGCCAATTCGAAGTGTTCCTGCCAGTCCATTGTTATAATCAGTAATTTCTTTATGTATGGATTGAGTAAGTGCAGAAATATGCTTTGCTTTACGATAAAGTATCTCTCCTGCATCTGTAAGGGTCATTTTTCTTGAACCACGATTCATAAGCTTAGTACCGAGCTCTTCTTCCATCAATTTTAATTGATTACTTAGCGCTGGCTGCGCTATATGAAGCTTTTTGGCTGCTGCTGTAATATTGCCTTCCTCAACAATAGTAGTAAAAATAACAAGTTGTTTTATATCCATAATTCAATCCTCTCATAAACTATGTAGAATTTTATATAGTTCATATGATAATTAGTGTCTTTATTATAGTATTAATGAAACTGCAATTCAAATATTTCATGAAACTTAGAAAAATGTTACATAAAGGTATTGACAATATTTTACTAGTATTGTATTATTGTATTAACCACTTAATACAGTAATACATTGAAAGGAGTTTTAGAATGAAATGGGAGATTAATTCTGAAAGGCCGGTTTATATACAATTGATTGAACAAATTCAAGCATCCATAGTCTCTGGCAATTTTAAGCCCTCTGATAAGCTTCCTTCTGTTAGAGAGTTAGCTGCAGAAGCTTCGGTTAATCCTAACACTATGCAAAAGGCACTCTCGGAGCTTGAGCGGACTGGATTAATTTATAGCAATCGAACAAGCGGAAGGTACATTACGTCAGATTTAACATTAATTAAAGACCTAAAGAGGAAATCTGCAAAGAATTTAATACTTGATTTTTTAGATAAAATGAATCAGCTTGGATTTGAAAAAGAAGAAGTAATATCAATGCTGTCAGAAGCAGTAAAGGAGATGGAATAATGAATACAATTTTAGAGTGTGAAGCTCTATCTAAAAAATTTTCTAGCTTAGATGCTCTATCAAATATAAATTTGAAATTGGAGAGGGGACGTATTATTGGATTATTAGGTCCAAATGGAAGTGGAAAAACTACTCTTTTAAAAATAATAAATGGTCTTTTAGTTCCAAGCGAAGGAAAAATTCAAATAGCAGGAATGGAGCCAGGAGTTGAAACTAAAAAAATAGTATCGTATTTGCCAGAGAGAACTTACCTAGCTGACTGGATGAAGGTAAGTGAGATTATAGACTTTTTTAAAGATTTTTATGATGATTTTGATGCTAAGAAGGCTTATGATATGCTTCAGCGTTTGCAGATTGACCCAAGTAGAAAGCTTAAAACTCTATCAAAGGGCACAAAAGAAAAGGTACAGCTTATATTAGTTATGAGCCGCAAAGCAGAGCTTTATTGCTTAGATGAACCTATTGGAGGAGTTGACCCTGCATCAAGAGATTATATTCTTAATACAATTATTACTAACTATAACGAAAATGCTACAGTTTTAATATCCACCCATCTTATTTCAGAGATTGAAAATATACTTGATGAGGTTATATTTATTAAAAATGGAACTGTTACTCTACAATCTTCTGTAGATGATGTAAGAGCAAAGGAAGGTAAATCAATAGATTCATTGTTTAGGGAGGTATTTAGATGTTAACTAAATTAATGAAATATGAATTAAAGGCTACTTCTAGACTTTTAATTCCACTATATTTGATACTATTATTATTATCCGTAATTAACCGTTTTGTGTTTAAATTAAATGATTATGATGGAATAGCTAAATTTATCAATGTATTTTTTATGGCTAGTTATATAATATTAATTTTCGTAGTTTTAATTGTGACTGTTATTTATATGATTGTTCGGTTCTATAAAAATCTTTTAACTGATGAAGGATACTTAATGTTTACTCTACCTACAAAATCTCATCAGTTAATTACCTCTAAATTATTAATTACTGTGCTATGGACTATTCTCAGCATAGCAGTGATATTGCTCTCTCTATTTATTGCCTTTGCTAAACCAGATAGTATGCCTGCTATTATAGATGGAATAAGGCAGACTATGTTAAGCATTAATAGAGACTTTGGCGGGAACTCAGTGCTGTTTATCATTGAAGTGGTTATTATGTGCCTGCTTAGCTTAGTATCAAATATACTATTAATATATGTTTCTATAGCTTTAGGCCAACTATTTTCTAAGCATAAGATTATTGGTTCGTTTGCAGCTTATATGGCTATTTATACTGTTATCCAATTTTTAATGCTAATGTTATTTGGTACTTTAGGAGTGTATACATCAAATAAACCCGATATAGCATTGTTATTCCCTAAAGTGTTTTTCCCACTTGTAATACTTATGCTTATTATAATGGGAGTCGGCTGCTACATTGGAACAAATTATATATTTAAAAGAAAGCTGAATTTAGATTAAAGAAAAGGCACTGGTGCAGTATGAACCAGTGCCTTAAAGCTATTTACAAACGTTTTTCCTTATATTGTTTGCCCCACTGTACCATTGAGTCTAGTATAGGTTTTAAACTATAGCCATCCTCGGTAAGCGAATATTCAACCCTTGGGGGCACTTCTGCGTATATTTTTCTATTAACAAGTCCATCTTCTTCCATGGATCTAAGCTGTTGAGTAAGCACCTTTTGGCTAATTATGCCTATGGATTTTTTCAATTCACCAAAGCGTTTTGTGCCAGTAATAAGTTCTCTTAATATTAATACCTTCCATTTATCACCTATACGTAAGAGAGTTATTTCAACTGGACAAGCAGGTAATTCTTTTTTCATAAAATAAGCCACCTCCCATAGATAAAATTGTTTAATTAAGCTGCTGATCATGTTAATTTACTATTACTAATGTCTGTAAAGAGTCTAAAATTGCAATAGTTACTAATGGGTACCTATAGCACTTTTAAGTGCTTACTTGCTAAAATATACTTATGATTTTATTATATAATTGTAGCCGGCAAAAAACAATTTATTTAGGAGATGTTAAATATGAATGAAGTAGTAAAATTTTTAAAAGAGAATCCTGTACAATACTTTGCAACTATAGGATTAGATGGTAAACCAAAGGTACGTCCTTTTCAGTTTATGATTGAAAGAGATGGAAAGCTCTACTTCTGTACAAATAATCAAAAAAGTGTTTTTGCACAGCTTCAAAAATGCCCATATGTTGAAGTTACAGGCTCAAGTGGTAAATTCCAATGGATTAGACTAAATGGAAAAGTTGTTTTCTTAAATGATATAGCAATTAAAAAGGCTGTTATTGAAAGTAGCTCACTAGTAAAATCCATATATAAAACTGCTGAAAATCCAATTTTAGAAGTGTTTTACCTTAAAGATGCAAAAGCTGTTATAGCTGATTTTTCAGGAAACCCACCTGTAGAATATATTCTTTAATTTTGATGCTTAAAAGCTTCCGATGAAACAAAATTCATCGGAAGCTTTTTTGTTTCAAATGATTAATTGAAATTATATAACTTTGAATTTATAATGAAGATAGTTTCAATAAATTGGATTTGATTTGAGAATTATATTAATAGAATATAAAAAAAAACACATTCTAATTAACAAAGTCAGTGTTAAATTTAAGGAGGCAGGGAAAAATGAGTGATTTCAAAAAAGCTGACATTAGAAATATAGTTCGTGATAGTTATAAGAAGATTGCTGTTGGCACTATTAAAAAGTCAGGATGCTGTGGAGATAGCAGTAATATAAAAGGTTCTGCTGAGGAGATAGCCCGTAAAATAGGATATTCTGATGAGGAAATATCAATGGTACCTGAGGGCGCAAATATGGGACTTGGTTGCGGTAATCCTCTGCTATTAGCTAACATAAAAGAGAATGAAACAGTTGTAGACCTTGGGAGTGGAGGGGGCTTTGATTGCTTTTTAGCTTCTAAAAAGGTTGGACCAAAAGGTTATGTTATTGGAGTAGACATGACTCCAGAAATGCTCAGTAAAGCAAGGACTATTGCTAAGAAAAATAGGTATACAAATGTGGATTTTAGATTAGGCGAAATAGAGAATCTGCCAGTAGCTGATAACACTGCGGATGTAATAATATCAAATTGTGTTATAAATTTATCACCAAATAAACAAAGGGTATATGACGAAGCTCACCGTGTGTTGAAAAAAGGTGGAAGAGTAGCTATATCAGATATAGTGTTAGTGAGAGAGCTTACTGAGGAAATGAAGCAGGATGAAAAGCTCTACTGTGGCTGAGTAACAGGTGCATCTTCAGTTGAAGAATTGGAATTGTATCTTGAAAAGGCAGGCTTTAGACAAATTATCATAGAAATTAATGAAGTATCAGAAGAGTATGCAAAAAAGTGGGGACATAATTTAAAAGTTGGAGAATATATTATGTCTGCTTCAGTAAAGGCTGTGAAGTTATAATTTTTTTAACAGTTTTAATAAATTCAGCATATTATGTATCGTAAGTAAATTTAAAGGAGCATAGTTCATGCTGTCAAATAGTGAGTATGTAAGGCAATCCCTAGAGCTAAACATGTTTTTTATGAGAATAGCAAAAGAGCATTCTATATTTTTAGAGGCTGGATTTACTACTAAAAATCCTCAATTAATTAACAGGGCAGAACAGCTTAAGAATGTATTTAGTCAATTACTGGTTGAAAACATAAGATTATCTAATGGAATTATAAGTCCCGAAGTAGCAAAATCAGGTGAGTTTGTAACTGACTTAACCTTAGAAGCAGAACGTGAAACACAATATTATGCAGGAATTGCAATAGACCCCAATATAACAAGAATGGAGACTATGGTATTAGGTACTGAAAATGGTCGTATTACTCCAAGTCTTGTAAGAATGGTAAATGATCTGAATAACCGAGCAATTTATGCCGCTGAACAGCTAGCTGCTTTTAAGAAGGGCCTTCTTCAAGATGTGCTTGCCTGCAAAGTCTTTACAACAAATTACCCTCTTCTACTTGATCATATACTTAGAGAAGCTATATTTTATTTAAGATTGCTTAGAAAATTGCAAAATCGTGAAGAAGCAGATTTAACTCGAGAAGCTGCTTATCAAGAGACCTTTTGGAATAGAATTATGGCAGAGCATTCAAAGTTTATTCGCGGTCTATTGGATCCTACTGAGGTAAAGTTATTTAATACCGCAAATGATTTTGGAGAGAAGTTTGATAAACTTACTGCTGAAGCAAAAGAGCTTTCTAGTAATTTGAATCTTCTTCCAGCAGTAACCTCTAGGAGTCTTAATAATACGGAGGATTTAAGAGATTTTAAGAGACAAGGAACTGAAGGATTAATTCAATGTAAGATTAAATCTATAGCTTACCCTCTTTTAGGAGATCATGTCGTAAGAGAAGCAAATCATTATATTAGAATACTAAATGACTTCAAAAAAATTCAAGCAAGAAGTTAATTATTTGGACTGCTTATAATAATTATAGGTAGTCCTTTACTATTTCTTGACAAAGGAACCATTTTGGTGTATTATACTTACATAAGGTAATTAAATAACTAAAAGTTAGATAGATAAGCGTTTTATATAATAGTTTTTCAAAAAAATAAATTTAAAAAGTGAGGTATTAAAATGTCAGATTTAAAAGGTTTAATTGAGAAGAGAAGATCACCTAACAATTTTATTGAAGGAATTAAAATTCCTAAAGAAGACTTTCAAGAAATATTTGAACTCTTGAAATTAGCACCTTCCTGTTTTAACATACAGCATGCTAATTATTTAGTAATTACTGATGAAGATAAGAAAGAGGCATTAAGAGAAGCAGCTTTTAATCAATACAAAATACATACAGCTTCTGCTGCTATCCTTGTACTCGGAGACAAAGATGCTTATAAGAAATCAGATAAAATATATTCTGGTATGTTAAACTTGAAGATGATATCCCAGTTTGACTATGACCAAATGATTAATGATATTAACAATTTATACGAGGGAAGAGGAAAAGAATTTCAAAGGGATGAGGCTATAAGAAACGCATCTTTATCTGCAATGATGTTCATGCTCATAGCAAAAGACAAGGGATGGGATACATGTCCAATGATAGGCTTTGATCAAAATAGAGTACGTGAATTATTTAATATTCCTGAAAACCTTGAAATTGTTATGTTAATTACTATGGGAAAAGAAGATACTAAGAAGACCAGATTAAGAGGATATAGAAGGCCAGTTGGTGAATATGTATCCTTTGAAAGCTTTAAATAGAAAATGATTAGTAAAACCAGTATAAATTTTAAAAAATTTATGCTGGTTTTTATTTTAATCATAATCCAATCTGAATAAAGAATTTTGTAATAGTAAAAAATATTGATTAATTTATGCCGGAATAGTGGAATAATATATATAGTTTTGCAATTAATATAAGTTTACATATGGGTACTAAAGGTGTAATAGGAGATTGGAGATTAATCAGATGATCAAAAAGACACAAATAAAAAAAGTAATCCTTATGGCAGCAGCTGTTGTTGCCATAGGATTTTATAATAGAACGCAATATTCAACAGCTGTAAATTCTAACGGTTATGAGAAGGATTTAAAATCAATTGAAGTAAACTCTGTAGAAAATGCTATTTTACTTGCCAGTAACGTAAATATAACAAATAAGCCTATGGTTAAAAAACAAACTGTAGTGGTAATAGATGCAGGACATGGTGGATATGATATTGGAGCTATTGGAGGCAGAAAAACAAGAGAAAAGAATGTAACCCTTCCAATAGCTTTAAAATTAGGTAGTATTCTTGAAAGTAAAGGAATAAAGGTTTTATATACTAGAAAATCAGATAATGTAGCTTGGCCAAAGAATATAAAAGCAGATTTAAAAGCTAGAACAGAGATATCAAATAAGGCAAATGCAGATTTATTTATTAGTATACATGCCAATAGCTCTATTTTTAGAAGCGCTAAAGGTATGGAGACTTATTATGCTCCACAAAATAGTAAAGCTAAGTCATTAGCAGGTAGCATTCAAAACCAATTGGTTAAAAATATTAAGCTTTCTAATAGGGGTATCAAAAGCGATAATTATTATGTATTTAAGAATACAAAGGCAACCTCAGTATTGGTTGAACTAGCATTCATTACAAATTCTCAAGAAGAGGGAATGTTAAATAATTCAAGCTATCAAAATAAATATGCTTCTTCTATTGCAGCTGGGATATTAAACTATCTAGGAAAATAGTATTATTATAAAAAATCTCTATAAACATTAGCAGTAACGAGTATAGAGATTTTTATTACTATTTTTCAGATTGATCTAAAGCCCTCCTTACAGCTAACCTCCAATTATTCATTACCTCATCATATTCTTTATTAGTATTTACTGTAATGTTAGTCGTTTGATATTGAACAATGGCATTTGCTAGATCTATTCTAAGCTGATCCAAGCTTACTGAAGGAGTAGTGGTTAGGGTATTATTATTTATATTACTTGTTTCAGAATTGGTATTACTTTTAATATTATCACTAGCAGTATTATGACCTGTATTATATCCTATGTTTCTATTTGAGCTGCCAAGAGCATCATCCATTCCAGATACGTTATTTCCTGCACCAGAGCCATTGTTATAGACTATTCTATTGCCGTTTTTATCTAATGATCCAAGTGTAACATTATATATTCTTCCATCTTTTATAACTACGGTTGCAGTTTCATTTCCATTAGGTCTCTTATCTCCCAAACCATTGTAGGTACCGTCCTTATATGGTGTATTTGCAGAGGATATTTTCCCTACACTTCCACTTCTTGAAGAGCTTTGATTAGTAGAACTATTTTTGGTTTCATCTACGGTTGAGTTTTTCGTGGAACAAGCAGCAGTAGATAATACCATAGAAAATACTATTAATGTTGCCATTATTTTTTTCATTTAAATTAGCACCTCGCTTGCATTTAAGTATAAACTTATATAAGCTTAATTTTATCTAAATAGAATATTTTATACTGAATATAAGTAGTAAAGAAGTGGTTTTAGAGGTTTAATTTGGAGTGATAAAATTTGATTTTAAATTAGTTTTATGAATTAATAATCCTTGTTGTGAAAAACTATAAGTAAGTGTTTTACATAATGAAATAGTGAAATTGATATACATAGAGAGGTAGGAGAGCATATGGAAAGTAAGCCTAAGTTATCGCATCACGAGGCAATGGAATTACACGAATTAATTAATGATTATATGGTAGGAGTTAAAAAGCTTAATGAAGAAATGTCTAAGGTACAAGATGAAGAATTAAAAAATTTTATGGAAGATAGTCTGAATAATAAAATTACAAAGCTTCAGGAGATAGACGATTTTTTTAATAATGAAAATCAGCAGCAATCTGAAGAAAGCAGTCAGGAGCAATACCCAAGCTGGAATCATAATCAAGAACAAGCACAGGGACAAGGGCAAAGCCGAGGACAAGGACAGAGTAGTCAATAAAGTTAAAGATTAATAAGGATAGGTGAGGTAGGATGTCTTGGATAAATAATTTGTTTGGAAATAATAATTCATATACAATGAATGAGGGAGACATTGCAATTGAACTGCTAATTGCTTCAAAAGCTGAGATTGATCAGCTTACTAAGGCTGTTATTGAAGCTGTTAATCCTGACCTTAGGGATATACTTAGAAACCAATTAGATGCATGTATTAATGAACATTATAGACTAGTAGATATAGTATCTAACAAGGGCTGGTATAAAACTTATTCCAATCCACAGAATCAGATAAAGCAAGATTTGAATCAAATACAAGATATAATAGGAAGTACACAATAAATTAAATATATTGGAGAAATGCTATGGATAATAAACAAACATATTTTAAAGAAATGGAAGAACATCTAATGGAGGATCATAAGCCCTCTGATTATTTTAATAGTATAAAGGAAAAAACAGAGTTTAAGAATACCTTTCCTTTTAAAATGCTAGCAGATTTAGTGAATACACCTCAAAATGAAAAATATCATCCTGAGGGATCTGTTTGGAATCATACCATGCTGGTTTTGGATGAAGCCGCGAAAAGAAAGACAGACAGTGAGGATCCAAAGGCTTTTATGTGGAGTGCGCTATTGCATGATATAGGAAAGGCACCCACTACAAAGCTAAGAAAAGGAAGGATAACCTCTTATGATCATGATAAAGTAGGAGAAGATATGGCTGCTAATTTTCTGAAAGAATACTATAAAGATAGAGAGTTTATTGATAAAGTTTCAGCCATAGTTAGGTGGCATATGCAGCCGCTGTTTGTACTTAAGGAGCTGCCCTTTGCAGATATAAAATCAATGGTAAAGGATATTGACATAGAAGAAGTAGCTCTTTTTTCATTGTGCGATAGATTAGGAAGAGGCGGCAAGCTGGATAATGAAATTGAAAAGGAAAAAGAAAACAATGAGAAGTTTTTAAGAAGGTGTAAAAAGTATCTTAATTAAAAACTATAACAAAGATGAAAATTGAAAGAAGTATGGGAGCTTAACTACTAATACAAAGTTGCTTCTCATACTTTTTTTATATAAAAAATAGTCAAAAAGAAATTGAGACCTGCCTTAGTTAATTTCATAGACTTTTTTAGTGGTACCAAGAAGCTAAAATATTATACTTTTATTTAAAATTTGTTTATATATAAATAGAATTTAAACTAAGTATGAGTAAAAGGTTAAATTTATAGTACCAAATTATAAAGTTAGTACCATTTAAATGCGGTGGGTAAACCTTTACAATGATATTAAGAAAAAAATATTGGAGGGGTAACATGAAAAAAGTTAAGTTTTTAGTTACAGGACTTTTAGTTGTGAGTATGTTAGCTGGAGTAGGCTGTAGCAAGAAAGAAGATACAAGTAAAACTAGCACTGAGAAAACTAAGTTGGTATGGGCAGGCTGGTCAGGTGAAGAAGAAGCAAATAAAGGGATTATAAAAGATATAATTAACACTTATAATACTTCCAAAGATAATGCTGAGATATCCTGGGTAGGATGGCCTTGGGCAAATACTTTGCAGCAGTTAATAATAAGAACACAAAGTAAACAAGAGCTTGATGTTGCTCAGGTTGACATGGCATGGCTAGCTACTTTAGCTAAAATGGATGTATTGGTTGACTTAAATGAAGTACTTGATAAGGATTGGATGAAGGAGAACATAAGTCCAGCAGCTTTAAACTCTGGAAATATTGGAGGAAAGCAGCTAGCAGTTCCATGGACTCAAGCATCAATAGGAATGGTATATAACCCTACAATACTAAAAAATGCAGGGGTAACTAAAGTACCAGAAACAGTTGCAGAATTTGAAGAAGCTCTTAAAAAGATTAAAGCTTATGACAAAAATATAATACCTTATGCAGCAGCTACTAAGGAAGCTGGAAGTATTTCTAAGGATATGAATGCTTGGTTCTGGACTTTTGGTGGACAGTACATTGATGATAGTGGAAAGGTAGTTATAAACAGTGAAGCTAATGAAAAGGCATTAACCTGGTATAAAGGGTTAAAGGACAATGGATACATTGCAATGGATCTAACTAGATTTGATGCAAGACAGTTATTTGCTCAAAATAAAGTTGCTTTCTATGACGATGCTATATTAGCAAAAGGAATAGCAAATAAAAACGGAGTTGCTACTGATAAATTAGATTCCACAATTCAACCAATGTTAAGGCCAGTATTAAAAGCAGGGGATAAACCACAATCAACATTATGGGGACATCAATTAGTAATATTCAAGAGTTCTAAAGACAAAGCAAAGGCTGCAGATTTTATAAAATATTTAATAGGTAAAGACACAGCTATAAAGTATTTTACTGCTACAGGATCTGTACCAGTAGTAAAATCAGCAATTGAAGATGACAAGGTTAAAAATGATAAATGGTCAAGTCAGTGGTTAAAGACTACAGAAACAGGTAAGAAGGCAGAAACACAAAAATACGAAAATGATAGCCAGTTATCAACTATTGTTACCGAGGAAATCCAAAACACACTTCTAGGAACCAAAACACCTAAAAAAGCTTTGGAGGATGCGGAAAAAAGGCTTAAAGAAAATTTAAACTAGAGAAGGTGACTAAATGAATCTCTTTTCACAACAAAAATTGCAGGGGGATATAAAGAAGGATAGATTAACGGATGGCCAATTTGGCTTTCTGTTACTCCTTCCAGCACTTATAGTTTTTTCAGTTATTGTTTTATATCCGTTTATATCAGCGGTTGCTAGTAGTTTTTTTAAAGCAGATATGTTAACTACGAAAAGGACCTTTATAGGGCTAGATAATTTCAAAAGCATACTTATGGACCCTAACTTTCTAAAAATATTGATGAACACGTTTATATTTGTTGTAGGGACAACCTTGTTATCCTTCGTTTTAGGGTTTATTTGGGCAATATTATTAAATCAAGGCTTTAGAGGATCGGAAATTCTAAGAGGAATAACTCTAGTTAACTGGATAATACCAGGAACAGCTATAGGCTTTCTTTGGATGTGGATATTCCATGGACAATTTGGAGTTTTAAACTACGTATTAAAAAGTTTAGGAATTATAAAAGATAATATTACCTGGCTGGCAGATCCTAAGTTTTCTATGCTGGCAGTTATTATAGCAAGAACATGGCAGTACATGCCTTGGTTTATGGCTTTGCTTATAGGAGGTTTAAAGGGGATATCCTATGACATGATAGAAGCAGCTAGGATAGATGGAGCAAATAATTTTAAGGTTTTCACTAAGATAATATTACCCTCAATGAAAAATATAATTTACTTTGTTTTGTTACTTGGAACTATAGCAGGACTACAGCATTTTGATATTATATGGGTTATGACTACAGGAGGTCCTGGTATATCTACCACAACATTATCGGTTGAAGTTTATAAGACTGCCTTCCAAAACTGGAATTTAGGCAGAGCTTCAGCTATAGGAACAATCTGGGTTATTATTTTATCAGTATTTATGGTTTTATATTTAAAACTACAAAAGGAAAGTTAAAGAGGAGGTAGAACATGTCTGAATATAAGTTATTTGATAATAAAAGTAAAGGCTTCAAAGTTTTCTTTATACTTTCTATGCTTGTTGTAGGATTATTTGTGTTATTTCCACTATACTGGATAATAATAACTGCACTGAAACCAGCAACGGAAGCTTTTAATGTTAATCCAAGTTTTTTTCCAAAGCATATAACCTTTGAGAATTTTAAACAGGTTATAACCGATAAAAGAATATTGACTTATTTAAAAAATAGCTTATTTGTTTCCTTTACTAGCTCATTTATAACTACAGTTTTATGTATTTATGCGGGATACAGTTTTTCAAAATTTAGGTACAGAGGAAGAAATTCATTTATGCTATTAGTTATGACTGCTCAAATGTTTCCTTTTGCGGTACTTTTGCTTACAATATATACAGTAATGCGTAGGCTTAACCTTTTAGATAACTATATATCTCTAATTTTATCCTTTGTAACCTTTACTTTACCAATGGGCACATTAACGTTAAAGTCTTATTTTGATGAAATTCCTGACTCACTGATTGAATCAGGCAGTATAGATGGTGCATCAAGGTTTACTATAATGCATAAAATAATATTTCCATTAGTTGTACCAGGAGTGATATCCACAGCAATATATGGCTTTGTATGGAGCTGGAATGATTTATTATACTCCTTGACACTTGTAACTTCAGCAAGTAAAAGAACATTAGCACCAGGGCTTTCTCTTACCTATATGGGAGAATTTCAAAATAACTGGTCCAATATGATGGCAGCATCGATTTTTGTATCTATACCTGTAGCATTAATATTTATTTTCTTGCAGAGGTATTTTATTCAAGGAATAACATCTGGTTCAGTTAAGGGATAAGTTTTAAAATAGGCAATAATAATAAATAGGCTGTCAATTCGATAGCCTATTTAGGCTATTATTTAATTTAAAAGGATTTTATAGCTAGTTGTAGAATAGGTTTATGGTTAAGTTGGTGAAATTCCTTAAATTGCAGGTGGTGATTTAATTGTATAATCTCGTTATAGCTGATGATGAAAAAAATATAAGAGAAGGCTTGGCTAAGTTTATTGATTGGGAAGAACTTGGATTTAAGGTGGTTTTCAAATGCGAAGATGGCGAAGAAGTGATAGATTATATGAACAGCATGGCTGTGGATGTTATTCTATGCGATATCAGGATGAATAAAGTTTCAGGCCTTGATGTAGCAAAATATGCCTTTGAGAACTTTAAAGGAGTTAAAATAGTTTTAATAAGTGGGTATCAGGAATTTGAGTATGCCAAGAAAGCTTTAGAATATAACGTGTTTTCATATATTGTAAAGCCCATAGACATAGAAGAAATTAAAGAAAAGTTTTTAAAAATAAAGAAAGACTTAGACCATAAAAAATATATTAGTCAGGAAATAAAAGAAGATAAGATTAAGATTGAAGAGGCTCAAAATAGAATAAAGGAATTGATGGGTAATCCAGAAGTGACTATTGAAAGAACTCAAAAGTCTATTTTAAAGTATCAGGAAGCTTTAATAGACAGTTTTTTAAACTTTGATAAAGACTCGATATGCAGCTATCAAAGTAATATTTCTTCAGAACTAAAGCTGATTCCTTTTACTATAGGATTAAAGTTTTTAAAAAATACCTTAGTGCTTTTGTATAACTCTATCGAAAATCAATATTCTGGACTAATTATAAAGGATGATTTAAAAAGAAATATAAAAGAAATAAGCTTAACAAAGGACTACAACAATGCAATAAATATTTTTGAAAAGTGGATAAATGTATCTATAGAAGCAATAGAACAGAATAATAGCAGTAACATAGATCTTGTGATAAAAAGGGCAAATAGATATATTGAGGATAATTATTCTGAGGATTTAACTTTAGAAAAGGTAGCTGAGCATGTTTATTTAAGCCCAGTATACTTAAGCAAAATATATAAAAAGAAAATGGGAGTTAATTTTATAGATTATGTAACTAATATTAGGATTGAAAGAGCAAAGGAACTTCTTAGCAACAGGCATATTAAAGTATATGAAATATCAGGGCTTGTGGGTTATAAGAATTTAAAGTATTTTTATAAGGTTTTTAAGAATTATACTGGGTTAACTCCTAATAAATATAGAGAAATAATTTTAAGCAGCAAATCAGATGATATGTCTAAAAGATAGGTGTGGAGATGAGAAAATTTAAGAGTATAAATATATGGAAATATATTAAAGAATACAGATTTAATAGCATTTTAGTAAAATATTTTATCAGTATAAATCTCTTCATTACTATTCCAATGTTTGTAGCTGTTTCTATTGCCTTTAATTATTTAAATAATGTTTATAAGAACGAGGTTAGGAATGCAAATTTATCGGCATTATCAAGAACAAAGGACAGTATAGATATGATAAGCAGACAGGTTGAGACTACACTGCTAAGCTTAGCTACAGATTCAGAAGTTGAAAGCTTACTTTCTTTTAACAGCAGTGACTATTCAAAAAAAGATTATAATATGCTAAGAAATATAAGCGGCATTGAAAAAGTAGTAAATACTTATATTTATTATGGAGATTTCATAAATTCTATATGTATTTATTCTGATAAAAGCAAGTATAAAGTTGTTACCAGTAATATGAATTATATAGAATGGAAGTATGGTGAAACTTTAGAAAACCAGTTTGTGGAAAATAAAGATAAGACATATTGGATTTCAGTAATACCGGATAAAAATACCATATCCTTTTTTAGAAATATACCTATTTATAATGGGAATAAAAAGGGCCTAGTTGTAGTTAGCGTTGATATAGATAAAATAAATCAATTAATTAACCTGAATAAGGATAAATCTGTTAAGGACTTCTATATATTAAATAAAAATCAAATAGTATTTAGTAAGGATAAAAGTTTATTAAATAAAGATATCACAACCACTAAGGATTTTAAAGGGGTGGATGTATATAAAATAGGAAACACCGATACAATTAAAGTTAACGACAAGGAGTATTTTGTATACAATATTAGGTCTGACTACAATGATTGGAATTTTGTATCTCTAGTTAGTGCAGAAGAAAACAATGCTAAGGTTAATAAAATTAAAGATATTATAACTATGTTCCTACTATTTAGTATTATAACTGTACTAATAATTTCCTTCTTTATAGCAGTAAATCTTTTTACACCAATAGAGGAAATGCTGGAGATATTAGAAAAAAAACCACATGGCAATATACAAAAATATAGTAAGACTAAGATAAATGAGTTGAAAATAATTTCTAGAGGCCTAGAGAGTTCAATTAATGATGTTCAAAATCTTAAAGGTGAGCTGGAAGAAAGAATGGATCTCCTTAAAAAGGCTAGATCTATTGCACTTCAATCTCAAATTAACTCCCACTTTCTATTTAATACCTTGGAAAATATAAAGTGGAAGGTCATGGAATTCACGAATGGTGAGAATGAAGGAAGCAAAATGATATCTAATCTTTCAAAGCTATTAAGGATAGGTTTAAATACAAAAGATTATATGAACACTTTAGATAAAGAGTTACAGCATGTAAGAATTTACTTAGATATTCAAAAGGTAAGATATGAGGATAAATTTGAAGTAATTTATGATATAGAGGATGAGACACTATCTGCTATTTTACCTAAGATAACTCTGCAGCCAATTGTTGAAAATGCTATATATCATGGAATTAAGCCTAGTGATAAAAAATGTGTTTTAACAATAAAAGCATATATAATGGAAGAAAATTTGATAATAGAAATAATAGATAACGGAGTAGGCATTGAGGAAGAAAAGTGTAGAGTGATAAATAATGAACTGCAGACTGAATATATTAAAGAAGAAAATCATATAGGCATTAAAAATGTTAATCAGCGCATAAAGCTAAGCTTTGGAGAAAAGTATGGAATAGAAATAAAGAGTAAGATAAATCTTGGAACAAGAATAATTATGTCTATTCCATATACAAAGGAATTTATAGATATACAATAAATAAAGTTGATTATCCGGGAGGATTTAAGCTATGGAACATATTAAAAAGAAATATGAGGTCGTAATTGTAGGAGGAGGGTTGTCAGGTCTTTGTGCTGCTATTGCTTCTGCAAGAGAAGGTGCAGCCACTGCATTAATTCACAATAGGCCAGTTCTTGGAGGTAATGCAAGTTCTGAAATAAGAATGCATATTTGTGGAGCTGATAATCATGGACATAGAGCTAATGCAAGAGAAACAGGAATACTAGAGGAGATATTATTAGAAAATAGAAAAAGAAATCCTCAAAACTCATATTCGGTATTTGACACAATTCTATGGGAAAAAGCTAAATTTCAAGAGGGGTTGGACTTGTACTTGAATACCCATATGACAGATGTAGTAGCTAATGAGGATAAAATAGAAGCGGTTGTTGCAGAGCAAATTACAACTGAGAAAAATTTTCAAATAAAGGGTGATATTTTTATAGATGCCACCGGAGATGGTACTTTAGCATACCTTTCTGGAGCAGATTACGTTGTTGGAAGAGAAAGCAGAGATACTTTTAATGAGCCACATGCTCCAGAAAAAGGAGATAACTGTACTATGGGCAACACTCTTTTATTTAAGACTATAGATATGGGACATCCTGTGCCTTTTGAAAAGCCGTTTTGGGCAAACACTTACACAGAAGAAGACTTAAATGGACGGGAACATGGGAATAGTGGCTTTAATTATTGGTGGATTGAGCTCGGAGGAGATGAGCTTGACGTTATTTCAGATGGAGAGGTTATAAGAGATGAGCTTTTAAAGGCAGTATATGGGGTATGGGATCATATAAAAAATGCCGGAGATCATGGAGCGGAAAATTATGCTCTTGACTGGGTTGGTTTTTTACCTGGTAAAAGGGAGAGTAGAAGGATAATAGGAGACTACATTTTAAATGAAGGTGACTTAGCAAATAATACACAATTTGAGGATGCAGTTGCCTATGGCGGATGGCCAATGGACATGCATGCAGTAGGTGGATTAAGGACAAGAATTGAACCAACGGAATATATAAATGTTCCAGATGTATATCAAATTCCTTATAGAAGCTTATACTCAAAGAATATTACAAATCTTATGATTGCAGGAAGAGCAATTAGTACTTCACATATGGCCTTTGGATCTACCAGAGTTATGGGAACCTGCTCTGTAGTTGGTCAAGCAGCGGGTACTGCAGCAGCTATGGCTGCTAAAAGAGGATGCTATCCAAAGGAAATAATTAATAATATTAAAGAACTTCAGTTAAAATTACTTAGAGATGATGCTTACATTCCAGGGGTTGTAAACAATAATCCTAATAATAAAGCAAGGAGTGCTAAGATAACCTGTTCATCTTATGAAGAAAGCTGTGAATGCTATAATGTTACAAATGGTATAGCAAGGACAGTTCACAATACTTTTAATTGTTGGATTTCAAAGCCCCTTGATGGAAAAGTACAATGGATAGAACTAAGCTTTGATTCGCCTATTTCTGCTGATAGTATTGAAATAAAATTTGATTCAAATCTCTCAAAACAGCTTATGCTGTCAATGTTTAAAAATGGCTTAGAAGGACAAGAAAAAGGAATTCCAAAGGAACTAGTGAAAGATTACGAAGTAAACTTCATGTTTAAAGACAATGTAGTAAGGACAATTAGCATAAGTGATAATTATTTGCGCTTTAGAAAGCATGAGTTAGATAATTTAAAATTTGATAAAGTGAGAATTAATATAAGTAGAACAAACGGGGATGAAAGAGCACGTATATTTGAAATTAGTATATTTTAATAACGTTGTGAAGTAAGTGCAGTATATGAGTAAAAACTTTATATTATTATAAAAAAGCGAGAATATATGAACTCGCTTTTTTTTATAATATATTTTAGAAAAATTAAATTCATTCAAGAAAAATACGTCCAAGATTTTAAATGTTTGTTTATAGCTAACGAATATTATGTAAGAAATATTCTAGCAAATTCAGTTTGAATAATGTACTATATATAGAGAGGGTGGTGACATTAAATGGACAACTTAAATAAGTATATGAGATTTATTCCAGGTATTGAACCTTTAAATGAAAGCAGTGAAGAGGATCTATGGTTTGTCTTTAGAGGCGACAAGATGTTGGTTAAAAATGTAGGAGAACAAATTGATTTTCCTAATTCAATAGATGTTAGTAACTTAGAATTTATAGATACATATTACATTGGAACTTTAAACAATAGGAATTGCTTTTGTGCAGTAGTGGATAGTGAACCTAATAATCTAAATCATCACTTAGAGTTCCAGACCTTAAGAAATATATCCATGAATTTAGATAAAGAACTTTTCACAGTATGTGCTAGAGCTTTTTCGGTAATATTATGGGATAGAAATAATAAGTTTTGTGGAAGATGCGGCAGCACTACAGAAACAAAAGCTAATGAGAGAGCTAAATTCTGTCCTAAATGTGGGTTTATAAGCTACCCTAGAATTTCACCAGCAGTTATTATGGCAGTTGTAAAAGGTGATGAGATATTATTAGCTCATAATAGAAATTTTGCTGGAGATATGTATAGTGTGGTTGCAGGTTTTGTTGATGCAGGTGAAACTTTTGAGCAATGTGTAAAAAGAGAAGTTTATGAAGAAATAGGAATAAAGGTGAAAAATATAAAATATTTTGATAGTCAGCCTTGGCCATTTCCAGATTCATTAATGGTTGGATTTACTGCTGAATATGATAGTGGAGAAATTGAAGTGGATGGAAATGAAATAGAGACTGCAGCTTGGTTTTCAAAGGATAGCTTACCTAGAATTCCACTAAAAGGTACTATAGCTAGAGATTTAATTGATTGGTTTATAGAAAATCATTAGTCTACGGGAGTGTGATGAAACTATGAAGATACTATATTATGATTGTTTTTCTGGAATTAGTGGGGATATGAACTTAGGTGCACTTCTTGATTTAGGAGTAGACAAGGAATATCTTATAAAAGAATTAGAAAAATTAAAGGTTAGCGGCTACGAGATAGTAGTTACTACTGATGAGAGAAAAGGCATAACTGGGACTAAAGTTAAGGTAAATTTGGATAGCGAAGAAGAGACTGAGCATAAACATAAACATTCTAGTCATGCTCATTCTGATCACGTTCATCACAATCATGTCCATGATGAGCATAGAAACTTGATGGATATAGAAAAAATAATTAACTCAAGTTCACTTAATGATGAAGTTAAAAAACTTAGTATGAATATATTCCTAAAGGTAGCTGAAGCTGAAGCAAAAATTCATGGAAAAGGCATAATGGAAGTTCATTTTCATGAAGTTGGTGCAGTAGATTCTATTGTAGATATAATTGGAGCTGCTATATGTCTGGATTATCTAAAGGTAGATAAGGTAATATGTTCATCGGTAGAGGTTGGTGGTGGATTTGTTAATTGTGCTCATGGGAGGTTCCCAGTACCAGCACCTGCTACGACTGAGATACTAAAGGGCATTCCGATAAAGCTTGGAGCTGTACCTTTTGAAACTACTACTCCTACTGGGGCGGCAATATTAGCAGCAACGGTTAATGAGTTTACTGATAAAAAGCAATTTACAGTAAGCAGGGTAGGCTACGGAATAGGTCATAGAGATACTGAAATACCAAATGTTTTAAGAGTTTTTATTGGGGAAGCAAAGGAAGATTCCCAAAGCAATTTAAGTTATGTTCCTTATAATAAAGAAGTTTCCGTGGATTATAATAAGGAAGATGCAAATGTTATTGAATGCAATATAGATGACATGAATCCAGAAACCTATGATTATATTATGGAAAAACTATTTAATATGGACGTTATGGATGTGTATCTCACTCCTATTATTATGAAGAAGGGAAGACCCGGAATTACTTTAAGTGTATTATGCACTGATGAGATAGAGGAGAGTGTTATTGCATTTATATTAAAGGAAACTACTACCTTAGGCATAAGAAAATATAAAGTTCGCAGGACAATACTAAAAAGAGAAAATTCAATAATCCATACGGAATATGGAAGTGTAAGAGTTAAAACTTCATTTTATAATGAAGAGAAGATAAAAGCGAAACCTGAATATGAGGATATAAAAAAGATTGCAATTGAAAAAAACTTGCCAATTAGCAAAGTGTATGAAGCTGCATGGAAAAGGATAATTGATTAGTCTGAATAGGAGATATAATATGAATACTGAAGAGCTTAAGGAAATTTTAAGTAAAATTAGCTCTGGAGATATATCCGTAGAAGAAGGTACAGAGATTCTAAGGGATTTACCATTTAAGGAGCTTGGTTATGCAAAAATAGATAATCATAGAGAAGTAAGGGTTGGTTATCCTGAAGTTATCTACTGCGAAGGTAAAACAGTAGAACAGGTTAAAGGAATTATAGAGTTTATGCTTACGAAAAATAATAATATTTTAGGTACAAGGGCTTCAGAAGAAATGTATGAAGCAGTGAAAACAATTTGTCCTGAAGTAGAGTACAATAAACTGGCTAGAACATTAACTATAAGGAAAAAAGAAATTAAAGCACCTGAAACTTACATAGCAGTGGTCACTGCTGGTACCTCAGATATACCAGTTGCTGAGGAAGCCGCTATTACTGCTGAAATTCTAGGAAATAGGGTTGAACGTATATTTGATGTAGGAGTAGCTGGTATACATAGGCTTTTCAACAGGATAGATCTTATTAGAGGGGCAAGAGCTGTAGTTGTTGTGGCTGGTATGGAAGGTGCACTGGCTAGTGTTGTTGGAGGCCTTGTAGATAAACCCGTTATTGCAGTGCCAACTAGCATAGGCTATGGAGCTAATTTTGGAGGACTTTCTGCATTGCTTGCAATGCTTAATAGCTGTGCTAGTGGAGTTAGTGTAGTAAATATAGATAATGGCTTTGGAGCTGGCTATATGGCAAGCATGATAAATAAGCTGTAGAAGTAAGAAGTAAAAAGTAAAAGATTTAGAGTGTCGAATTGTAAACTTTGAGCTAAATCAAGGGGTACAATTCGACCATTTTTTTGTTTATTAATAGAATGTAAACACTTTACAATCTAATTGACATTATTTACTATGGGATTATAATGTAGTTATACTGACTGGTCAGCCTTCATATAATTATTAATAGTATATAATTTATTAATATTTTTAGTCGATTACTTTTCGGGGGGTAATAATATTATGAATGTAATTGATGCTATGGAAAAAGGAATGAAGGATTCAGTTTTGAATGCTCTAGTTGAAGTTGTTGAAAAAAATCCAGAGAAAAATGTTGACAAGCTGTTTTCTTTGGCAAAGAAGCTTGCTAAGGATGAAACAGCGCAGCAGCAGATAGATTTTGTATTTAATTATTATAAAGAAAATCCTGCAACCTATGAACTTGTTCAAAACATACTTACTACTACAGATAAGAACTGCTTAAAAAAGTTTCTTGTTAATTTTGTTTCTAATGCAACTTGGTATGGTATGCCTAAGAGAGCAAAATATCTTGAATACGAAGATACAAAGGTACCATTTACCCTACTAATAAGCCCTACAATGAGATGCAATTTGAGATGTACGGGCTGTTATGCTGGCAACTACAGCAAAAAGGATGATATACCTTTTGAAGAGGTAGATAGAATTATAGGTGAAGCAAGGGATTTAGGTATATATTATATTGTAGTATTAGGTGGAGAACCTTTCTTCTACGATAAAATGCTAGATATTTATGAAAAGTATAATGATGTTATGTTTACACCATTTACAAATGGAAGTTTATTTAATGAGGAACTAGCTGATAGAATTAAGAAGCTCGGAAATGTATTTCCGATGTTCTCACTAGAGGGTTTTGAAAAGGAAACAGATGCAAGAAGAGGAAAAGGAACCTTTGAAAGAGTTATGAAATCCATGGATTTATTGAAGTCTAGAGGAATACTATTTGGAGTATCATCAGCTACATCAAAGTATAATATTGATACTGTAATTTCTGATGAATTTATAGATATGTTAATAGCTAAAGGTGCCAAGATGAGCTGGTACTTTATGTATATGCCAATAGGTGAGAATCCCAATGTTAATGATATGCTATCACCAGAGCAAAGACTTAGACTTGGAAGAAGGACAAGAGAAATAAGAAATACGAAGCCATATTTTACAATTGACTTTTTTAATGATGCTCCAGTTGTAGGAGGCTGCATCGCTGGAAAATACTACTGCCATATAAACTCTAAAGAGGATGTAGAACCATGTATTTTCGCACACTTTGCTTGTGATAACCTAAAAGGAAAGGCTCTAATTGATATCTTTAGAGGTCCTTTCTTCAAGGAACTTAGAAGCAGACAACCATATAACAACAATTTACTACTGCCATGTATGATGATAGATAACACAAATGTAATTAGGGAAGTAGTAACAAAGGTCCATGCTTATCCAACTCATCCTGGCGCAGAGAGAATGGTTGAGGATCCAGAGTTTATGAAAGAACTTGACGAGTTGGCTGAAAACTTTAAGCCTTATGCAGAGAAGGAATGGAAAGAAGTATTTAACGAAACTGGAAATTATGAAATGGCTAAAGGCTAAAATAAGTAATAGGTAAGAAGTAAGAATGAGGAAATTTTGAGTAGGCAAGATTTCTTCATTCTTTTTTTATTTTCTAGTTGAAATTACACAAGTAATTTGATAAGATGGAATTAGATTTAGAAAAGGTTTTCTAAGAGGTGAGAATATGTCAGCCACTATAAATGATGTAGCTAGAGAGGCAGGAGTGTCTATAACTACAGTATCTAGAGTTGTTAATAACAATTATCCAGTTAAGCAGGAAACAAGACAAAAAATAGAAAAAGCAATAGAAAAATTAAATTATAAGCCTAATGCCATGGCTAGAAGTCTTATCACTAAAAAAACTTCTATGATTGGAGTAGTGGTACCAGGAATAACTAACTTGTTCTTTCCAACTATAGTAGAAGCAATAGAGGAATATGCCAAAACTAAGGGATACAGTATCTCCCTATGTAATACAGGCGGAGACCCTAAATCAGAGACAGAGGTTGTGCAGAAGCTAGTTTCAAGACAGGTAGATGGATTAGTTGTTATTGACCCAACTATTGAAAATTTAGAAAAGGAATATTATGAAAAGCTCTCAAAAACCGTACCGATAATACTAGTAAACGGTGCTCCATCGGGTACAAAGTGCAACTTTATATGCTACGATGAAGAAATAGGAGCTTCTGAGGCTTTTAAATATTTGCTAGAACTTGGGCATAAAAAAATTGCATTTATTAGAGGGCATAAGAGTTTTTCCTATGACATAAAGGAAAGAATGTATTTAGACATGATAAAGGATGAGGACTTAAACTATACGAAGATATTAAATGTAGGTAAAGGAAATAAAATTGATGTAGTTGAGAGTACCGAAAATCAGGTTGAAAAGCTGCTTTTACAGGAAGATAGGCCAACAGCTATATTTGCTTGCAATGATTTAATGGCAGTTGGTGCAATAAATGCATGTATAAAAAATGGAATAAATATACCTGAAGATATGTCGGTTATCGGTTTTGATAACACTCTACTGGCACAAGTAACTCAACCAAAGCTTACTTCAGTAGATCAAAATATGAAGCAGATTGGACATAGAGCTGCGTTAGAGCTTTTAGATACAATAGAAAATGGAGCACAAGGCAGAAAAACTATTATTTTAGACACCAAGCTCGTAGTGAGAGAGAGCTGCGGAAAAGTAAAAAAAATATAAAAGCGTGCTATGCACGCCTTTATATTAACATATTAGAAAAGGTTTTCTAGTAAGGGTGTAAATGTCCTAAATGGACATTTACGACGAACTTGCTGGTGGGAATCGACACGAATAGGTTATCCAGTATTTAGAGTGAAAGGAGAAAATATTATGAATAAAAACAATGCGGCAATGAATCTTGAGAGGCTGCTTAACTTTGCAAAAGAGCAAAATATGATTGAGGAGCTAGATGTAATTCCCTGCAGAAACTCATTAATGGACTTATTTAAAATAAATGAACCTTATGAAGGTAAATTAGAAAATGAATCACTTGAAAGTGCAGTACCAATACTTGAAAGCTTGCTAGATTATGCTTATGAGATTGGGCTGCTTGAAGAAAATACTACAACTTATAGGGATTTGCTAGATGCAAAAATAATGGGACTATTAATGCCTAGACAATCAGAAGTTGCTAAGGATTTTTATGGTACTTGTAAAGAAAGTGGAGTTACAAAGGCTACAGATAATTTCTACAAAATGTCCATAGCTTCAAATTATATTAGGATGGATAGGATAAAGAAGAACTTATATTGGGAAGCTTATACAAACTATGGAGACTTAGAGATAACAGTAAATTTATCTAAGCCTGAAAAAGACCCAAAGGAAATAGCTGCATCAAAGCTGGTGCCACAGACTAATTATCCTAAATGTCTTCTTTGTATAGAAAACGTTGGCTTTGCAGGTACAATAAATCATCCTGCAAGACAAAATCATAGGGTTATTCCTGTAACCATTGGAGAAGAGCAATGGTACTTGCAGTATTCTCCTTATGTTTACTACAATGAACACTGCATACTATTTCATGAAAGACATGTTCCTATGAAGATTTCAGATAAAACCTTTACTAGACTTCTTGACTTTGTAGAACAGTTTCCTCACTATTTTATAGGTTCTAATGCAGATTTACCTATAGTTGGAGGTTCAATATTAAGCCATGAGCATTATCAAGGTGGAAGACATGTATTTCCAATGGAAAAGGCTCCTATTGAAATTGAACTTAGAAGTGAAGAGTATACAGGGATAAAAGCTGGAATAGTAAGCTGGCCTTTATCAGTAATAAGATTGTCAGGTAAAAACAAAGAAATGCTTAAAGAGCTTTCAGTTAATATGTTAAAGGCTTGGAGGGAATATAGTGATGAGAAGCTAGGGATATTAGCATTTACTAAGAAAGATGGTGTAAATATACCTCATAATACAATTACACCAATTGCAAGAATAAATGCTAGTGGCGATTATGAAATGGATTTAGTTCTAAGAAATAATAGGACTAGTGAAGAACACCCTGATGGAATATATCATCCTCATAAGGAATTACACCATATAAAGAAAGAGAATATAGGGCTTATTGAGGTAATGGGACTTGCGGTACTGCCAGCTAGATTGAATAAAGAGCTTAAGCTAATAGAAGAAGTGCTATGCGGAAATGACAAGCTTTATAATGAAGCAGTCAATATGGATAGTCACGAACTTAACAAGCATGCAAAATGGATTGAAGAGCTTGTAAGTAAATATGGAACAAAAAATACTTGCGAAAATGCAGAAAAATATATACAAAAAGAAGTTGGAAACAAGTTTTTAAAGGTACTTTTGGATGCAGGAGTATACAAAAAGGATGAGGCTGGAGCTAATGGCTTCATAGGTTTTATGAAAACTATGGGTTTTAAATCAATTTAATTTATAAGGAGGTTGAAATTATGGAATTAATGGAACTTAAAAAAGAGTTTACTAAGCTATATGGAGAAGGTGAAATAAGAGCTTTTCATTCACCAGGAAGAGTTAATCTTATAGGTGAGCATATTGATTATAATGGGGGATATGTATTCCCTTGTGCTCTTGAGTTTGGAACCTACGCTTGCGTTAAGGAAAGAGCGGACAATATTGTTAACCTAGCTTCTACTAATTTTGATTTAAAGGTCTCAGTTAATCTTGATAATATTGAGTATAAGGTTGAGGATGACTGGGCTAATTACCCTAAGGGTGTTATAAAGGTAATGATGGATAAAGGCTATAAGATATCTGGAATGGATATTTTGATAAGTGGAAATATTCCTAATGGAGCAGGGCTGTCTTCATCCGCATCTTTGGAGGTTTTAATTGGTGTTATAATTAATAATTTATTTAATCAAAGTAAAATAGATAAAGTAGAGCTGGTTAAAATAAGCCAAAAGGCAGAAAATACTTTTGTAGGTGTTAATTGCGGAATAATGGATCAATTTGCGGTTGGCATGGGGAAAGCAAACAAGGCAATACTATTAGACTGCAATACTCTTAATTACAGCTATGCAGATGTAAAGCTTGAAGATTATTCACTTGTTATTATGAACACAAATAAGCGAAGAGCTTTAAATGAATCAAAGTACAATGAAAGAAGAGCTGAATGTGAGGAAGCTCTTAAGGAAATTAATAGAGAAAAAGAAATAAATGCTTTATGTGAGCTTACAACAAAAGAATATGATTCCCTAGAAAGTCTTATAGAAAAAGAGAATGTAAGAAAGAGAGCAAGACATGCCGTATATGAAAATGAAAGAGTTAAAATGGCATTTAATTGCTTAAATGAAGGAAAACTTCAAGAGTTCGGAAACCTCTTAGTACAATCCCACAATTCCTTGAGAGATTTATATGAAGTAACAGGTATTGAGTTGGATACTTTAGTCGAAGAAGCATTAAAAGCTCCTGGATGTATAGGAGCAAGAATGACGGGTGCTGGTTTTGGAGGATGTGCCATAGCTCTTGTAGATAAATCACATATAGACGAGTTTGCTAAAACAGTTAAGGAAAACTATGCGAAGGCTATTGGATATGAACCAAGCTTCTATTTCAGTGGGATTGGAGAGGGCACAGAAGAATTAGCATAAAATACATGAAATATAATGTCCTTCCTTGTATACTATGGACTTATATTAAATTTAGTTATATAATATTGGAAATGCTTTCCCATTAGTATATTACAAACTTAAGATAAGAATATAGTCAGGGAGGGATTTTTTTGAGGTTTAGAAAGTTAGCATTTGCAATGACCATGATTTCTTTAGTTACTGTTTTTACGGGCTGCACAAAGCAGGTTGTGCCTCAGACACAAACGGTAAAAACACTTGAAGGCAATCTGGAAATATGGAGTACAAAAAATACTGCAAAGGCGCTAAGAGCAGCAGTAGACAATTTTAAGCAAAAGTATCCTCAGGTTGAGATAAAAATATTAGATATGGAAACAGCGGATATATATCATAAAATAGAGGTGGGAAGTGTTGATAAAACCTCTCTCCCGGATGTTGTGATGATAGAGGATTATAAAATTCAATATATAGTTAAAAATTACCCCCAGCTTTTTTTAGAAGTCAGTGACATACTTGGTTCAGACAAGGATAAGTTTATAAAAAATAAATTAGATGCAGTAACTGTAAATGGGAAAATGTATGCCATTCCATTTGAAGCTGATCCTGTGTTAATGTTTTATAGGAAAGACTTGTTTGATAAAGCTGGTATCAACACTTTAAATGTAAAGACTTGGGATGATTATATAGAAGCAGGAAAAAAAGTCACTAAGATTTCTAATCAAAAATTGATTCCACTTACAACCGCAACTGATGAAAGCTATAGGTTTTTATTAAATCAGTTAAATACCTCTTATTTTGATAAGGATGGTAAAGTAATTTTAAATTCGGAGAAGTCACAAAAGGCGCTAGAACTTATGATGAAGTTATATGGCAATGGACTTGCATATAGCTATGATTCAAAGGCTGCCTTAATGAATTCATTGAAGAATGGGAATGTAGCATCAGCTATGCTTGGTGCAAGTAATATTGACTTTTTTATGAATAGCATACCAGAACAAAAGGGAAAGTGGGCTGTGATGAAAGTACCTGCTTTTGAGCCAGGTGGAAATCAATCAATAATATCTGAAGGTAATAATTTAGCTGTTATTTCCAGTACAGCCAGCAAGAAGCTGGCTGGTGAGTTTTGCAAATTTGCAGCTGTAGATATAGAAACCGAAAGCTTTAATTTAAAAAGTCAGAGTTTACTATCTTCCTATATTCCAAGTTATGATGCAGAAGTTTTTTCAAAGCCTAATGAATATTTAAACAATGAGAAGGTTTGGTTTCAAACTTCTGAATTATCGAAGCAAATTCCAAGTATAAATTATTCAAAGAACTATGATTATGTAAGAAATGCAGTTATTGATGCTGAGGCAAAGATTATAGTGAAAAATGAAGATATGAATAAAACTCTTGATGATCTCCAAGCAGATATGGAAAGTAAAACGTCAGAAAAGAATAAGTAGCAAAAAGTGAGTGCAAATGCGCTCACTTTTTTATATGCTATAGATTAGTTTCTAAATAATTATAAACTTCTGTATAGGCCTCAAGGGTTTTTTTTGAGGTGTTTTTCCAAGAAAACTCTGAAGCTCTTTTAAGTCCTTTAACCCTTAATTCAGCTTTAATTTTGTCGCTACATAGAACTTTTTCTATTGCATCCATAAGTTCAGCAGCACTATTAGGATCAATAAGCATACCTGCATCTCCAACAACTTCAGGAATAGAGGTTACCTTAGAAGTAATTACTGGGGTACCACAGTTCATAGCTTCTAATGGGGGCAGTCCAAAGCCTTCGTATAGTGAAGGATAAACAAAGACTTCACTGCCACAATATAAAATGGGAAGGTGATCTTCTGGTGCAAAACCAGTAAAAATTATTTTAGAAGAAAGGTCTAGATTGGTTGAAAGTTCAGTTAGTTTTTGACCATCATCCCTATTTGCTCCAACAATTACAAGATTATATTCTTTATCAAGCTTTTTATATAGTTTTGAAAAAGCTATTATAAGGGAACGAACATTTTTCCTTGAGCTAAAGCCACCTATATAAAGGATAAATGGTTTGGTTATATTATATTGTTCTTGTAAAAAAGCTCTACATTTTTCCTTATCTAGCGGCTTATATTTACTATCTGCTGCAAGAGGGGTTACATAGATCTTATTTTCATCAATGGGAAAAAATTTTAAAATATCTTTTTTGGACCATTCAGATACCGTTAGAATAGCTGAGGAATTAGCAACTACCTTAGGCATCTCCTTTAAAAATTTTGTAAGATAGCCCTTTCCTACTGTTTCAGGCATTACATAAGGTATTAGGTCGTGTATAGTTACAATGCTTTTGCACCTTATGTCTTCAGATAAGCCTATTCCATTTTGAGGTATATGATAAAGGTCTATTTCTTCCTTTGATAAATTATATGGAAAGAAATATTGCTCAAAGAATCTATGATGCTTTTTTGAAGCCATAAGTAGCCTTGTATTTTCTTGTTTATATTTCTCATAACCATAACCGGACCAATATATATGATAGTAATTTTCTGAATCTATATTAATTAAGTTTTCAAGGAGTTTTTCAGTATAAGTACCTATGCCAGTCCCCCTATACCAATTGATACCTCGAGCATCAATTGCAATTCTCATCCAATCCTCTCCTCTTAAATTGATGAATACAAACTAAAGCTTTCTTTTTTCTTTATATATTAATAATATTAAAGGCTGCTTAAAAATGTTCCAATAATCACACACTTATCTATTCTTTCATATAATACAATTAGAATACTATTTTGGAGGTAGCCACTTGGATATAGCTGAAATAAAAAAGCTAGTGCAGGAAAGCTATGGTTTTCAAGTCATAGATATAGAAAAGATAAAAAATGTATATAAGATAAAAACCTTTGATAAATGCTTATGTCTAAAGGTGATTAGGTATAATTTTAATCATTTCTTTTTTATAGTAAGCGCTATTAAACATCTACAAAATAATGGTTTTGAAAGAATACCTGAAATAATTAAGACCATGGACAATAAAGAATATATAGAACTAGGTAAGTATTATGCCTACTTAACTCCCTGGGTTAATGCAAGAATATGTAATTATGATAACCCACTAGACTTGGAACTGGCGGCTTCAAAGCTTTCAGAGTTACATAAAAAAAGTATAGGCTTTGAAGTTGATAGCAGAATGCAGCCAAGAATAGGATGGTTTAAATGGATAGATACCTTTTTGACCCGAAGAAAAGAAATATTAGACTTTAAAGCTTGCATACAAGCAAAGGAACAGAAAACTGAATTTGACACCCTTTACCTAGATATGATGGAAGAGGAACTATTTAGAGCAGATATGTCAGTAGAAAATCTGTGCAATAGTAATTATTTAGTTAAGATGGAAAAAGAGATTTTACTAAAAGGTTTTTGCCACCATGACTATGCACATCATAACGTACTGGTGAGTGATAGTGGGAAAGTAGATATTATTGATTTTGATTACTGCATATTAGATACGCATCTTCATGACTTAGCAAGTCTTCTCTTAAGAGCAATGAAGCATGGTAAATGGGATATAGATACAGCAATATATGTAATGGATGCATACAGCATTATTATGCCGATAGATAGCTTAGATATACCTATAATGGCAGCTTTTATGGAATTTCCACAGGATTATTGGCAAGTGGGTATTCAATATTATTTAGAGAAACAGCCTTGGGAAGAAGATTTCTTTCTTAAAAAACTGAAAAAAACTTGTGAAGACACAGAGGAAAAACAGGAATTTATTGAAGAATTCAGGGAGTACATTTATAACGGGTAATTTACCGATGGGAATCGGTACGAATAAGTTACCCAGTGTTCCGAGTGAAAGGAGGAAATTATGAGCAAGGACAATGAAAATAATAAGATGCTGAATCTTAATATAAAACAAGCCAGAGCAGACAACTTAAAAGCTCTTAATGAGATGGAGGAGCTAAGTATCATAGTTCCTGGTGGAAATACTGAAGAAAATATAAAAAGTGGAGACGAAGATTATAAATATGATGAATATGATATTCAATTAGATGATTTAAAAGAAGCTGTAAAACAATTAAAGAAAATTAAGAAGAAGAAAGAAAAAATAGCTAAGCTTGAAAGAGAAAGAGATGAAATGCTTAAAGAAATAGATGAAGCAAGTAAAAAAAATAAAGATAAAAAACGACGAAGAAGAAGGTAGGGGGGGTATAATGATAACATTAGAAACACCAGACTCCTTTATTGGCTTTTTAAATTCTAAAGGGATTATTATATCAAAAGGATTTGAAGAAACAGTACTCTATTATAATATAGATGAAGCAAAAGCACTAGAGCAGCTTTATGCTATAGGTGAGTTTCATAAAAAAACTATAGGCTATAAGTCTATAATTGAAAGAAACTTTGAAAATAGAACAGGAAAACTAATAGAACAATATAAGTTCTACTTAAAAAAGTCTAAAAGATTGCTTAAAGCGTTATCTGAGAAAGATGAAGTAAATGCATTTGAGAAGCTTATGATGGACTGTGGTGATAATTTCATAAAAAGAGCTGAGAACTCGCTAAAGGATTTGAACAGATGTGGCTATATAGATATTATAAAGAGAAGTATGAGAAGAGGCGAAATCTGTTTAGAAAATACAGATTTTAATAACATTAGAAAGAGAGACTATTTGGAGGTAATTGACATAAGTAATTGCAGCTATAATATTGTAGAAATAGATGCTTTTAATTTTTTAAGTAAGCTAAAAAAGAAGAGTATAAAACTAGATTACAGTTATCTCATAAAAGAATTTTGTAAATGCGAGGATTTAGACGATAATAGTGTTGAGTTTATCATGACTTTACTAAATTATCCATATAATTTTATGAGGTGTTGCAATAGATATAAAGAAAGCAAGAAGAATTGGACAATAGAAGAATATATTGAAAAAATGAACAAAGCTATGATTAAAGATGAGGAAATATTTAGGTAAAGAGGTGAGAAAATGCAGGATGGAAAGTATGGGGATAGAAAATATCTTGCCAAATATGATTTATCAGTTGAATTATTTGAAAGGTTTGGTATTAAGGTAAATGATGTAGTCCCTGTGAGAAATGTTTTCATAATTTCAAGTGATAAAGGAAATAAAGTTTTTAAAAAAGTAGATTATAGTATTGAAGAACTAGAGTTTATAAATAAAGCAATAGAGTATGTAAAAAATAAGTTTTCAAGGATTATGAGCTTTGAAAAGACTGTGAATGGTGGAATTTATACATTGTGGAATAACGATGTATATTGTGTTATGGATTTAATCGAAGGACGAGAATGTGATTATAGTAATCCAGTAGATATAGCAATTACTTCAAAGGCATTAGGCGAATTGCATAGGGCTTCAGAAGGTTTTAGAACCGATTTAGTTTATAAAAACTTAAGAGGTAATACAATCGAGGATTTCAAAAGAAGATATGAGGAAATGGGTTTCTTCAAAAACATAGCGCAGCTTCATGAATATAAGACAGAATTTGATGATATTTTTCTTGGAAATGTAGATTACTATATGAAGGAAATAAATAAGAGTATTAAACTTTTGGAAGCTAGTCCTTATTATAAGCTGTGTGGTGAAGATGATAAAATAGCACTTTGCCATCATGATTTGGCTTATCACAATATATTGATAAACAATGAAGAGGCTTATTTTATTGATTTTGATTATGCTATTGTGGACCTTAAAATACATGATTTATGTAATTTCATATATAAAGCTATTAAGCATTCTGCCTTTGATATGGAAAAAGCAGATATTATTATAGAGAACTATTGTATTAAGAATACTTTAGATAGAAAAGAATTAGAAGTGCTCCATGCGCTGCTTGCTTTCCCACAGGACTTTTACACAATATCCCGAGATTATTATACTAGAAGGAAAGAATGGGAAGAAGAAGTTTTTGTGGATAGATTTAATAGAAAGCTGGAATTCAAGGAAGATAAAGAAGAATTTTTAGAAGAGTTTTCAAGAAAATACAAGTAGGTGCATAAAGCCATGCTTATTAATATAAGTATGGCTTTTTTAAGTGTATGGAGTTTATTAAAGGATATCTTTAATACCCTCTAGATCTACTATATTTATTACATTTTTATTGTAATCTATAAAGCCATCTTCCTTAAGTTTGATTAGCTCTCTAGATAGTGAAGGCCTTTGCACTCCGAGCTTATCGGCCCATTCTTTTTTAGTAATAGTGAGTTTTATGCTGCTGCTCTTTTGGCGTGCGTGCTCAGATAAAATATATTGGCATATTTTTTGTCTGATTGTTTTCAAAGTTACTTGACCTAATTTCATATTTAAAAGCATAGCTTTATTTGAAATAATTCTAAGATACTCATATAAAAAGCCGCTATTGCTTTGACACAGACTTACCACTGCATCCTTTTGCATATGGAGTACAACGGCAGTGCTTTTAGATAAAACATTTATTGGATAAGTATTTCGGTCACTGAAAATGAGCATTTCTCCAAAAATTTCTCCTTTGCTAAATTCAGCTATGGAGAGTACTTTACCCATTGGGTCTATATTTTGAATTTCTATTTTACCTTCAAGAAGAATATTAAGAGTTTTGCACTCATCGCCCTCTGAAAAGATTATATCACCTTTGCTATAGCTTGATATTTTGTATGGAATTCTGCTAAAAAGTTCTATTAAGTTTTCTTTGGTAAAGCTTTTAAATAAATTGATATCTTGAAGTATAGATATATATTCATTAATGTTCATAATTTTTGCCTCCAGTTTCGGTAACCCATGTTACTGAAATACTATTAAGTTTTAAATATAATTATAATATAAACTTATTAAATATTCTATAATAGTATTTAATTATATAGAGGGAGAGGATATTATGACACTAAGAAAGATAGTTCAGATTGACGAGAGTAAGTGTAATGGCTGCGGTTTGTGTATACCTAATTGTGCAGAAGGAGCTTTAGAAGTAATTGATGGAAAGGCTAAACTTGTAAAAGATATATATTGCGACGGACTAGGTGCATGTTTAGGTCACTGCCCTATGGATGCAATTACAATAATTGAAAGAGATGCAGATGAATTCGATGAAGAAGCTGTAGAAGTAAGAATGAAAAATGCTGAACAAAAAGAAGAAGTAAAATTCATTAATAATCCATCAGGTGATGCTAAGAGAGCATTTGCTCAAATGCATGCTACAGGGGGTGGATGTCCTGGAAGCAGAATGCGGGTTATAAATAAAAAAGAAAGTAAGGATGAGCGTAAGGTAAAGATTGAATCAAAATTGTCCCAATGGCCAGTTCAGCTTAAACTTGTTTCAGCAAGTGCGCCTTACTTCTACAATGCTGACTTACTTATAACTGCTGACTGTGTACCTTTTGCCTATGCAAATTACCATAATGACTTTTTAAAGGATAGAGCTGTAGTTGTAGGATGTCCTAAATTAGACGATATTGAATACTACACAAAGAAACTTGAAGAAATAATAATAGTAAATGATCTTGAAAGCATTACAGTCCTTAGAATGGAAGTTCCATGCTGCGGTGGAATGTCTATGGCTGCTAAAAGAGCTAGAGATAATTCTGGAATAAATATACCTATAAAGGTAGTTACCATAAGCATTGAAGGAGAAATATTAGGAAAAGAATATATTTAGAACAGAACTTAAATAATAAATACAAAAACCCCGCAAAATAAAAATAAAACAAATCACAACTTAATAACACATAATTCACAAATAATCCACAAAAAATGACAAGTTATGCACAACTTATTAACAGCTTATTTCCCAACACTATATGAAATAAATCTCCTTATTTTAACAAAGTTGCAGAATTATACTTAAAAAATGCAGAAATTAGGAGGAATTTTTGGAAAGATATAGAATATTAGTTATAGATAACTTATTAACAAAGGGTTAACAAGTCATGCACAGCTTATTTAGAGTTATGCACAGGTTATCAACAAGTTGTGCACAAGTTGTGTTAATATAATCATGGTTATTTTGCGGGGGTAATGAAAATGGAAATCACTAGGCATTTTAAGCTGGAATTCAGACTACTGCACGGACATGTGGATTTGAAACAATTGTTAAAGGTTTTTATAATAGTATTAGTAATAATCAATATTACACTTGTAGGCTTTAAAAATTATTTTTTTTATCATATGACAACAGAAATTTTTAGTGTATTAATTGCTTATGGTATTTTTATTATTGCAATAAACACTTATGAAAATACCAGAAACAAATTTGTTATGTTTTTAGGCGTAGCTTTTTTAGTGGTGGGTACTTTTGATCTCTTGCATTTAATGACTTGGGAGGGCTTGGAGCTCTTTGGGAAACATAACGTTATAAATATATCTATGCAGCTTTGGATAAGTGCGGGATTTATTCAAGCTGTGTCCATGCTTTTATGCTGCTTGATTATTTACAAACCTATCTCACTTAAATTACCTCTAGTAATATTACTTTTATTATCAATTTTTATGATAGAAGCAATTTATGTTTGGAACATATTTCCTAACTGTTACATGCGCAGGCAGGGCATTACTCCATTTAACATTGGTAGTGAAATTATTATAGTATTATTATTTTCTGTTTCAGCAATAATATTTTTTTTTACTAGAGATAGACTACATAATTATGTAGTATGGAATTTAATATTTTCAATTTTATTTGATATTTTATCTGAATTGTGTTGTACCCTCAGATTTGAACTTCCTACAAGTTCTAATGTTTTTAGTCATCTTTTTAAGGTTATTTCTTTTTATCTTCTATATAAGGCTATAGTTCAAACCACCATTAAGGCCCCATACAAACTTTTAATAAATAAATTAAGCAGTACAGAGAATGAACTTCAGCAAAATAAAATGGAGTTAAATAGCATCAGTGAAAAGCTTTCTCTTGAAAGTATTGAGAAAAATAAGATGGAGAAGGCGCTTTTGATTAATGATGATTGCTACGACATGTTAATTGAGAACTCTGATGATTCTATATTTGTTCACAGCGAAGGAAATATAGTTTTTGTTAACTCCAGAGCTGTGAAGTCCATGAAATTCCATGATAAACAAGAAATGGTTGGAAAGGATGTATTAAACTTCATTCATCCTTTATATGTAGAAGAAGTAAGTGAAGCATTAAAGAATATTTATTTGGGAAAAAACATAGTGAAGCCATTAAGGACGGTAATATTAGCATCAGATAGTGAACCTATATATGTTGAAGTAAGAGCTACAAATTTTATATACAAGCGTAAGCCAGCAGTTTTGTGTGTAATTAGAGATATTACCACTGAAAAACAAGTTCAGGAGCTTAAGGAAAACGCAGAGAAGAGTTCAAAATTATTAAAGGAAACCTTAGAACATAGCAGACTAATAAATGAGTTTACTGCTAATTTGGCCCATGAATTTAGAACTCCTTTAAATGTAATGCTTGGATCGATACAAATATTACAGTTATATGAAGATGCAGTTAATAAAGATAAGAAAGAAAAATATTATAAGTATTTGAATACATTAAAACAAAATACCTATAGATTGCTAAGACTAGTAAATAATATTGTAGATATTTCGAAAATTGAAGCTGGGTTTTTAGAACTTCATCTTGAAAACCGTGATATTATAAGCGTAGTAGAGAATATAACTTTATCTGTAGTGCCGTATGTAGAAGCTAAAGGAATAAATTTAATTTTTGATACTGATACGGAAGAAAAAATAATGGCCTTTGACCCTGATAAAATGGAGAGAATTATTTTGAACTTGCTTTCAAATGCTGCAAAGTTTACTGAAGCGGGTGATGAGATATTAGTTGATATAGAAGAAATGGAAGAATCAATAGTCATTAAAGTCAGCGATACTGGAAGCGGTATCTCAGAGGAAAAAATCAAAGAAGTCTTTCAGCGTTTTAGACAAGTTGATAAATCGCTTATAAAAAATAGTCAAGGAAGTGGAATTGGGCTATCACTGGTTAAATCCTTAGTAGAGATGCACGGTGGAACTATTGATGTACATAGCAAATTAGGAAATGGAACGGAATTTATTATAAAATTGCCTGTAAAACAAATTCCTGAGTGCAGTACAAATTATGAGGTGAATTTAGGACAGCCTAATATTGAAAGAATTAGTATTGAGTTTTCTGACATATATTCATAGACAAAAGAGCCTGAGGGGGTGCCCTTAGGCTTTTTATTATTGCAAGTATGAATGAAGTGCAAAATCACACAAAATAGTTACAGTTTGTTAACAAAGTCACAATCAAACCGACATAAAGAAGTATCATAATTTAAAAGGATAAACTACTTATTAAAAATAAGTATTGAGAGACTTTCACGTAATTAGGAGTGATAAAGTTGATTTTCAAGTTATATAGCAATAAAATTTCGCTAAAAAATATAAAAAAAATTTGCATAAGCTCTATAATTTTTTTTGTTATATCAATTGTAACAAATTTCATACTGGAGTATATTCAGATGGAGCAAAAGTTTCAGGATACAATTAAGTGGATAAATCTAGATACCAGAAATTTTATTCTTGGAACTATTCTAATATTCATATTTTATATTTTAATTATATGTTTAGTTGGAAATTTATACATAGGGGGAATTATTTCAATAATTTCATTTTCCCTAATTGGTTATTCAAATATGAGAAAGCTGGATATGTTAGGAGAACCATTATATCCAGTAGACTTTTATCAGATAACGCATATAAAAGATTTATATAAGATGGCTGGTGGACATAGTATATTAATAATTATCATTTTGTTATCTGCAATATTTTTTATTTCTGCACGTATTGTAAGGAAGCTACCTAAAATAACTTTAAGTTGGATTTTTAGAGCTACAACTATTATGTTTTGTATAGCTATGATTTATTCTTATGCAAACTTTAGTAAAAGTTTTCTAAAGAAGTTTGTAGAAAAGTCCGGCATTGATGTTGTACTATGGAATCAACCTGTAAATTACAGCGAAAATGGATTTGTATTTGGCATTTTATCTAATCTTCAAACAAAAGTGATGGATGAGCCAGAAGGGTATAGTAAAGAAAGTGTTTTAAAGATTGCGGAAAAATACAAAGCTGAAGCTGATGCTATAAATAAAGAAAGAACCGCTAATTTATCAGTAAAGCCCAATATAATCTTTGTAATGGACGAGACTTTTTGGGATCCTACTAGATTAAATTATTTAAATTTTAGCGAAGATCCTATGAAAAATATAAGAAGTTTGAAGTCACAATATAGTTCGGGATGGCTGTTATCTCCAAGTTTTGGCGGGGAAACTGCAAATGTAGAATTTGAAGCTCTTACAGGACTTTCAATGTACAATAATATTCAGGGATCTGTACCATATCAGCAGGCATTGGATAAAAAGCAGGGGTTTCCCTCAATAGTAAGTATATTGGAAGATCAAAATTACGATACCGTAGCCGTTCATCCATATAACAAAGTGTTTTATAAAAGGGATAAGGTTTATTCAAGCTTAGGTTTTAATACATTTATTAGTGAAAGTGAAATAAAATATAAAGATGTTTTCAGTAAAGACTCGTATATTACAGATCAATCAGTAGTAAATCAAATTGTAGACTTATTAAAAGAAAAAAATAAGCCAGTTTTTATACATGCAGTTACAATGCAAAATCATATGCCTTTATTTGAAGACAAGTATGGCGGCAATTCTATATCAATTTCCTCTAGTGCTGATATAGGGGAAAATAATGTTAAGGAATTAGAAATTTATTCAGAAGGAATTAAAAAATCAGATGAAGCAATTAAAAATTTAGTTGATCAAGTATCAAAAATTAATGAACCAACTATACTTGTTTTTTGGGGTGACCATTTACCAGCTCTTGATAGTGTTATATATGAGCAATGGAAGAATTCAAATAAACAGACTTTTGAGAATGATAGAGTCTTGGGAGAAACTCCCTTACTTATATATTCAAATTTTAATTTAAAGAAAGATGAATTAAACACAATAAGCCCAGCTTTTTTAGGTGTATCAATTTTTGATATTATGGGAAGCAAATTATCTCCATACTATGCAATGTTGGAATCAATTAAATCTGAGCTTCCAGGATTAAGATACAATGTTCTTGTGGATTCAAAGGGTGACCTAAAGAGTAAGCTAAGTGAATCAGAAAAAAATATGCTTAATGACTATAAAATGATTCAGTATGATTTATTGATGGGGAAGCAATATTCCATGCCAATACTCTTTAATTCTAATAAATGATTATGCTATAAAGAGTAAACTTAAGAATCTGGTGCTTTCTCGGTTAAGTGCTTCCAGTAGCGCTTAGGCATATGCATTTTCTGAAGTTTAGGATTAATCCTGTTTTCTACTGCTATATTATTAAAATAATCAATCCAAAGTTTTTGATAAAATTCATTTTCAATACTTAAACTAAGTGCTTTCCCTTGATCTTTACTTATGGATGATATAACCCATTGGCTGCCATTATACATGGCAGCCAATTCTCTTTTTAGATCATGTATAATCCATTTTTCATTACTTAATCTTTCTGCAAAGTGAGGGGCTATTAGAGTAAGAATATTATGATCGGGTTCTATTGCAGAATAATATAGATTATTTTTTATGCAATCAAATCTTACAAAGCCAACCATGCGATGAGCTTCATTGGTAACTTTTTTGCAGATATTATCAATTCTTAGAACTGTATCATTGTGCAAGTGCAAATCAACTTTAGAGCCTAGTTTAAAACCAAGTTTAATATATTCATAAATTAAGAAGCTAGAATGTTCAACTTCGGACAAATAGGCATAAAATATGTTTTGCAGTGCTTCCTCAGAAATTTTGTTTTTTATAGCAGTGTATACCTTTGAAGCTTTTAATTCGTCTGTAGTAATAAATATTGGCTCTGTAAGGAGAGTGAATATAAAGTCTTCCTTAGGTACAATATCTTCTGGTTTATTCTTAGTATAATAAGCTTCATATACAGAGGTTAAGAGCCCATGGAAGCTTCCATCATAAACATAACATATCATAAATTACCACCTTCCTTTTTATATTTCTCCAGTAATGCTAGTAAAAGAATCTTTAGGTATGTAGATAGCCGGAAGTTCAGTAAAAAATGTAAGCTGTTCAAATTTAGGTGATTCATACAGTAATTTTGATGGTTTATCAATAAGTCTACTTCGTATGTCAGTTTCTCTAAGTACTGTATCACCATAATACCTTCCTTTGCAGGTTATAAAGTACTGAGCTCTCTTAAGAACTACTCCAAGCTTTTTTAAATCATAAAAATCCAAGGAATGAACTCTTCTTGCAGCAGTTATTCGTTTTACAGATCTTACTCCAATGCCAGGTATTCTTAAAAGCAGCTTAGGTGCGGCTGTATTAATTTCTAGAGGGAACATATGTATATTTCTAAGTGCCCAATCTGTCTTAGGATCTAAGGAAGTATCAAAATTAGGGCTTTTTTCATTTAAAAGTTCATCAGCCTTAAAATCATAAAATCGCAGGAGCCAATCTGCTTGATATAATCTATGTTCTCTTAGCAGAGGAGGATTTTTTACCTGGGGAAGCTTTGGACCTTCATTTACAGGTACATAGGCAGAATAATATACTCTTTTCAAATTATATCTATTGTAAAGTCCTTCTGATAATTTCATTATTTTTAAATCTGTATCAGGAGTAGCCCCAATAATTAGCTGAGTGCTCTGTCCAGCGGGAACAAAAGCAGGTGCACTTTTAAAATATCTTTTTTCATCCTTATATATTGCAATTTGGTTATCAATAAAGGACATTGGTTTTATAATGCTTTCTGCTTTCTTTTGCGGGGCTAGGAGCTTTAAGCTCTCACTAGAAGGCAGTTCTATATTTACACTCATTCTATCCACAAGCTCACCAGCACGCCGAATTAAATTTTCGTCTGCTCCCGGAATTGCCTTTAGGTGAATATATCCATTAAAATTATATTCGTTCCGTAATTTGTCTACGGTAGATAGCAGCAGTTCCATGGTGTAATTAGCATTTCTAAAAATAGCTGAACTTAGAAATAACCCTTCAATATAGTTTCGTTTATAAAAGTTTATAGTAAGACTTGCTACTTCCTCGGGGGTAAAAGCTGCTCTAGGAACATCATTTGTTGCCCTATTAATGCAATAGGCACAATCATATATGCAGTAATTTGTAAGCAGTATCTTTAAAAGAGATATACACCTTCCATCTGCTGAAAAGCTATGACATATTCCACTTTCACTGGCATTTCCTAAGCCGGAAGGAGTGTTTTTTCTATTGCTGCCGCTAGAAGAACAGGATACATCGTATTTTGCAGCGCCTGATAATATTTTTAGCTTTTCCTGTATATCCATAATTTTTTCTCCTTTAAAAATTATTGAACTTTATTTAATAAAAATGAGTCTATTATATATAAATATCATTAGGATAATTATCTAAATAGTGATTATCTTTATTTTAACAAACATATGTTCGTGTGTAAACATAAATATATAATTTATTATTTATTACCTATTATCTCTTACTTTTTATGTATACGTGTATTTGAAAAATTATGGTAAGATATTATTGTATGATGAATGGGAGTGAATTTTGTGAAGTTTAATTCAAAATTTTATGGTACTGCGTCAATTATTTTAGGTGTAATATGTATTGTATACTCTATTTGCAGCTTTCTTTTTAGAGTAACTTTTGCTAAGTTTTATACGTTACTTGGACTTTTATTTATAATACTTGGAATGATGATTTTATCCGGAATATATAGAGAGTTTATGAAGAAACATAAGAAAGTTTATAAGGCTTTTAAAATTATAATGTTATTATTTATTGTTTCGCTAATTGCTATTGAAACCCCCATTATATATTATGGATTTAAAAAAGATAAGGATACTGCTAACTATATAGTTGTGTTGGGTGCGGGACTTTGGGGAGAAACACCATCCTTAGCCCTTATGGAAAGACTTGAGGAAAGTACAAAGGTTATAAAGGAAAACCCTAGTGCAAAAATTGTAGTATCAGGAGGTATGGGCCCTGGAGAAACTATAACCGAGGCAGAAGCCATGAAAAGATATTTAGTGAAAAATGGCGTTGAGGAAAGCAGAATAATTAAGGAAGATAAATCAGGATCAACTTCTGAAAACATGGAATTTACAAAAAAAGCAATTGAAGCTATCGATGATAACAAGAACATAAAGATTCTCATAATAACTAACAACTTTCATATGTTTAGATCTAGACTTTTAGCAAGTCATTATGGCTTTAATGCCTATGGAAGTCCAGCTGCCTTGCACCCATTACTTGTGCCTTCCTACTACGCAAGAGAATATATGGCTGTGATAAAAACTTTGATTTTTGATATTGCTTTAAAATAGAATTTTATTAGTTTCTCTGAGTAGATAATTTTAGATTATTATGAAACAAGGGGATTAAGATGCATAAGAAATTATTAAGCCAAAGACATCCAGTATTTTATTTTCTGGCAGTTTGGTATAGACGTATAATTAGATATAAGCAGTGGTACTTTAATTCTATTAAGTTTGCAAAGGTAAGGGATTTTAATAAACTACCATATAGAGTCATAAAGCATCAGTCAGTTTTAATCAGAAAATTAGGGGATAGTGATGTGCAGCTACAGCTTAATAAGGTTGAGAACTTAAAGATAGCTATAAAAAAGATAGATGGAATTATCATAAGACCAGGTGAAGTTTTTTCGTTTTGCAAAACTGTTGGGCTTCCAACAAAATATAAAGGATATCTTCCTGGAATGGAGCTTTGTTTTGGTGAAGCGAGACCGGGAATTGGAGGAGGATTGTGCCAAATTGCAAATCTTTTGAATTGGCTTGTAATACATAGTCCACTTACTGTAACAGAGAGACATCACCACAGCTTTGATCCATTTCCTGATAACGGAAGGGTGCTTCCCTTTGGTAGTGGCGCTACTATATTTTATAATTATGGTGATTTTCAGGTGAAAAATAATACAAGCTATACATTTCAAATAAATCTTTGGATGACTCAAAAGTGTTTAGAAGGTGAGCTTAGGATAAATGAAGAGCTTGACTTTGGATACCATGTATTTGAAAAGAATCACAGATTTTTAAAAATTGAAGATAATTATTATAGACAAAATGAAATCTGGCGAAATAAGATAGCCAAGTTTGAAGGTGGTAGAATTTTAGATACTGAGCTTGTTGCTAAAAATTTTGCTTTAGTAAAGTATGTCCCTAAAGAATTAAAATAGTAATAGTGTTATGGCTCTGCTTTTTAAAGCAGGGCTTTTATAGTATAATTAAATGGTCGAAAAAATCAGATTTTTTTTGAAAGAGGTTGTTATGGAAATTACAAAAGATTACTCAAGTTCGAAAATACGAAAAAAAATATTTTCTATGATTCTACCAATCACTATTGAGAGTGTGCTGCAGATGATTGTAGGCTTTGTATCCATGGCTATGATTGGAAGAATAAGTGCTATTGCGGTAGGTGCTTTAGGACTTAGCATGAGAATTACTCAAATAGTGTGGGCATTATTTAAGGGAGTAACTACAGGAGCATCTGTGTTTGTTGCCCAAGCTCATGGCGCACAGAATTATAAAAAACTTAGACAAGTAGTACAGCAAACACTGCTTTCCACTATAATATTAGTAATATTACTCCAGATAATAATTTTTTGGAAAGCGCCGGTCCTTATTCTTAACCTTTTTCATCCTAAAGAAGACTTACTTCAAAGTGCAGTTACATATTTAAGGGTAGTGTCATGGGGACTTCCATTTATGGCCATTATGCTGGTAGTGGCTGGAGTACTTCAAGGTACAGGAAATGCAATGACTCCAATGCTCATAACGTTATTTATGAATATAGTAAATGCTAGTCTAAGCTTTGTATTTATATTTGGAAAGCTAGGAATGCCAGCAATGGGTATTAGAGGAGCAGCATTAGCTACAATTATTGCTCAGTTTATGGGAGCAATGGTTGGACTTTATGTTTTATTCAGTAGAGGTGGAATTTTAAATTCTCTATTTAATAAAAAATTATTTAATTTAGATATAAGACAAATTGGGGATATATATAGGGTAGGAATGCCGACAGCTTTTGAATCAATTTTCTGGCAGATAGCTGCACTAATTATAACTAATGTAATCCTTTCCTTTGGGGAAATACCTTTAGCAGCTCACCAATTAGGACTTCAAGCAGAATCTATATCTTACATGCCTGCTGCGGGTTTTGGAATAGCAGCTACTACTTTTGTGGGGCAAGCACTTGGGGCAAAAGATAAAAAGCTTGGAAGAGCGTATTTAAAGGAAACTCTAAAAGGAGCTATAATAGTGACATTGGTCTGTGCTTCCTTGTTAATTTTCTTTCCTCAATTAGTAATGAAGATTCTAACAGATGATATGGAGGTTATAAAGCTTGGAGCAAAGTACCTCATAATTATGGGGATTGTACAATTGCCTCAAAATGTTTCTGGTGTACTCAATGGGGCACTTAGAGGAGCAGGCTATACTAGAGTGCCAATGATAGTAGCAGGTATAGGGCTTTGGGGAGTAAGAATACCACTTTCGCTGCTTTTTACTTATTACTTTCATATGAATATAATTGCGATTTGGCTAGTTATGGGCGCAGATCTTATAGTAAGATTTTTCCTAAGCTTTACATTATATAAGACTAGAGCAATATTTGAAAGAGATGTTTTATTAGAAGAATATAATTAATAAAAGGCAGTATGTGCCAACCGAAACGTCCCCGTGACACAGTTTTAAAGCAGAATTCATTTTGAATTCTGCTTTATTATTTCTATAGATTATTTATTGTTTTGCCATAGGCTATTAAAGTATTCGCTGCAGTATTATTCCAAGTAAGCTCGGAACTTCTTGCAAGGCCACTAAGAATTAATTGCTGCCTTAAGTCATAGTCAAGAAGGGCTCTATACATGGCTTCGCAAATGCTATCTACATTATGCGGATCAATAAATAATGCACAGTCTTTAATAATCTCTGGAACTGAGGTTGCATTAGATGCTATAACAGGTACCCCGCAGGCCATTGCTTCAATAGGAGGAAGCCCAAATCCCTCATAGAAGGAAGGGTATACAAAAAGCTTTGCAGCGTTATAGAGCTCTGGAAGATGCTCTAAAGGGATGAAGCCCGGAAAGATAACACTATCCGATATATTTAAATCCTCAGCTCTCTGTTTATAAATGCTATAGGATTTCCCCTTCTTTCCTGCTATTACAAGCTTTAAGTCTTTTTTATAAACTTCTTTAAGCTTACTAAAGGCTTCAATAAGCCCTACTATGTTTTTTCTAGGGCTAAAGCCACCAATATATAATATATAGTCTCCTTCAATGGAGTAATGAGTCTTTATATGCTGCGAGCATTCTGCTTTATCTAAAGGACGATAGATGTCCTCAGCAGCTAAGTAGGTTACGAATATTTTTTCTTTAGGAAAATTAAAAGCTTCAGCGATATCATCCTTTGAGAAATTTGATACTGTAATTATGCCATCACAGCGCGATACTATTTTAGGCATTTCTTCTGAAAATATCCTAAGATAATTTTCACCTACAGTCTCAGGCATTTTGTATGGGATAACATCGTGAAGGGTGATTATAAAAGGGCAGTCCTTGGCTTCTGGAAGCCCTACGCCATTTTGAGGAACGTGATAGAGTTCTATGTCCTTATCCTTTAGTATGTTTGGAATATTTACTTCGTCCCAAAAGCTGCTTTGATTATTTTCAGTTATACTTCTTACTTGAAAATTTTTATCCAGCCTAATATCGCTGTTGCAGCTTTCTGGCATGAAGAGCAAATAATCATTTTTCTTATCAACTTTGCTCAATGATGAAATAAGCTGATAGGTATAGGTACCAATTCCTGTTCCTCTGTACCACTTGGCAGCTCTTCCGTCGATTCCTATTTTCATATGCATTTCCTTTCAAAATAGCTATAGTTCATTATATTATGTCCCTATTAAAAGTGTTAAAAATAATTCTAACTTTAATGTTGCCTACATATAAATTATATAGGGGCTTTAAATAATAGCTGATTAATTTGATAAGGAGGGCGGTGATAAAAATGATGAGAGAATTTGAATTAGAAAGGCAATTTGATATTGAGATTGAGAGCATAAAGCCTAATAAGGGAGTCTATCTTCTGAAGACAAATAAGGGGCTAAAGTGTTTAAAGAAGATTAATTATGGAACTCAAAAGCTTTTATTTGTCTATGGAGCAAAGGAACATCTTATAAATAACGGTTTCCCAAATGTTGATAAGTATTGCCTAAATATAGATGGAAATCCTTATGCCTTGGTAAATGAGGACATTTATACCCTTTCTGAATGGATAGAAGGTAGAGAATGTGATTTTTATAATAAAGAGGAATTAAGCATGGCCGCTAAGAAGCTTGCATATCTGCATATTTCCTCTAATGGTTATGAACCACCAGAAAATAGCAAGCTAAAAAGTGATTTGGGAAGATGGCCACACCTTATGGATAAGAGAATAAAATCTTTTGATAAAATGAGGGACATGGCTAGGAAGAAAAATAACAAGGGTAGTTTTGATTTGAGCTATATAAAGGGTGTGGATTTCTACAAAGAGCTTGGAAAGAGAGCATTAAAAGTAATTGATAGCTCTAATTATATGGAACTTTGTAGTGTGGCAGATGAAGAAAAGGGTTTTTGCCATCATGACTATACTTACCATAACATAATCATTGATAATAATGGAGAATTTAATATTATTGATTTTGATTATTGTAAGAAAGAAGTAAGGGCTTATGATATATCAGCCTTTATGATTAAGGTTTTAAAGAGAGTGGATTGGGATATTGAATATGCCAAGCTTATTATCGACGCTTATAATGAGGTAAGTCCATTAAAAGCTGAGGAATATAGGGTTTTATTTGCCTTTTTGCTTTTTCCACAAAGATTTTGGAGACTTTCTAATAGATATTATTACAATGAAGTAAATTGGGCACAAAACACATTTAATAAGAAGATTGAAGACCTTATTACAGAACAAGATAATTATATCAAGTTTATAGAAGAGTTTAAAAAGGTTTATGAACAAAAGGAATGATTATGATTTGGCATAAAAGTCATGTAGATATAATATTTACATGACTTTTACTTTTTATAAATTAGTGTATAATATATATTAATTAGTCACTTTCGGAGAGTAAAGAGGTATTATGGTATATTATAATGTGAAAAAAGTATTGAACAATAATGTAGTGATAGCTGTAAAAGATAGTAAAGACTACGTACTTGTAGGCAAAGCCATTGGTTTTGATTTTTCTAAAAATATGGAGGTTCCCCAGGATAGAGTTGAAAACCTTTTTATTAAGCAGACTCTTACAGCAGAGGAAAACTATAATATAATACTTGAAACTATAGATAGTAAAATTGTTGGCCTTTCAGAGGAAATTATTAACTTGTGTGAAAAGGAATTGCAAACCAGGCTGAATGATGCAATACATATTTCTCTTCCAGATCATATAAACTTTGCAATTAGAAGAATAGAAAAGGGAGTTGCTATTGAAAATCCTTTTTTAAGCGAGCTTAGAGCTCTATATCCAAAAGAATATGCCCTAGCTGTAAAAGCTTTACATATGATAAATCATAGTGTTATTACTCAGCTCCCTGAAGATGAGGCAGGATTTATATGTCTTCACATACGTGCAGCCATATCCGAGCAAAGTGTAACAGAGCCCTTGGCATATACAAAGAAAATAGGAGAAGTTATGGAGCTTATATGTAAACTCCTGAAAAAAGAATTTAGTAAAAATTCCTTAGAATATGCTAGAACTGTAACTCATATTAATTTTATGCTTGAAAGGGTTTTAAGCGGAAAAACAATTAAAAATTATATTTTAGATACAATTAGAAGTGAGTTATATAATGAATTCGACTTAGCTATAAAGGTTGCAATAAAAATAGAAGCTCTTTTTTCGGTTAAGCTACCGGAAGATGAGGTGGGATATTTAGCACTTCATCTTAAAAGACTTTCAGAGTTATAATATAGTTAAAATATTAAAGAACTTTTGAGATGGTTTAATTAAAAATACCATCTCTTTTTTGCACCTAAAAATGTATGTCTTCATAGAATATATTATCAATCAATATGTGGAGATGAGAACATGCAGATAGGTGATATAGTTGTCAGAAAATCCTATGGTAAAGATATAACTTTTAAAATAATTGATGTAAAAGAAACCGAAAATGGAATCGTGTATACTCTTAAGGGTATAAATTTGCGAATAATCGCAGATTCTCCAATAGAAGACCTAGAACGAATAGAGGATGAAGGCAATGTTGAAAATGAAAAAATATTAAATAGAAAAGTAAATGCCTGCATAAAGAACATAATGATAGGTAGAATGAACATAAGCAAGGCATATAGAAGCCCAAAACCAGTAAATACAAAAGATTTGACCTTTGGTAGACCTGGTAAAATACTCCATATTGATGGAGATGCAGAATATTTAGAGGTATGCCTTAAGGTTTATAAGCAACTAGAGTTAGATGTTGTAGGAAAGGTAATTCCAGAAAAAGATCAACCTAAGCAGATACTAGAGCTTGTAAAGCAGGTAAAGCCAGACATAGTTGTAATAACAGGTCATGATGCTGTTACAAAGGGAACAAAGGATTTTATGGATATAAATAACTACAGAAACTCTAGATATTTTATTGAATCTGTAAATGAACTTAGAAATTATGAACCAAACTATGATGACTTAGTAATTTTTGCTGGAGCTTGCCAATCTCACTATGAAGCAATACTTGATGCTGGTGCAAACTTTGCAACCTCACCCAACAGAGTTTTAATCCACTGCCTTGACCCAGTATTTGTTTGTGAAAAAATTGCATATACAAATATTGAAAGGGTAGTTTCCATTCAAGAAGCCCTCGAAAATACTATTACAGGTACAAAAGGTATAGGTGGATTACAGACTCGGGGTAAATACAGAGAGGGATTTCCTAAGTCACCCTATGCATAAGTGAAAACAATTATTGTTAAGGCAACTTCGTAAGAGGTTGCCTATTTAATTTTGTAAGGAGCTTAATTGCATCTCAAAAATACTATACTCAGTCGTTTTTTATATATGCTTACATATACTAATAATATAATTTAGTGGGGGGGGTGAAAATTATTAAAAACATACTAAATAATATTGTAGCATTTTTTAGGAAGCTTTTTATTAGGCCTTACAAAGAATTTCCTCAAAAGTTTGACCTGAAATTTAATAGTAAGGGTGAGTTTAAAATAATGCAACTCACTGACATTCATCAGCATTCTGAAATAGACTTGCCAACAATTAACTTAATATCTAGAATAATTGATGATGAAAGTCCCGATTTAGTAGTGATTACAGGTGACAATATAGAAGGTACTGCGTGCATTACAGAAGAGGGAGTTAAGAAGGCTATAGACAGTATTGCAAGAGTTATGGAGGATAGGAAAATACCTTGGGCAGTCACCCTAGGGAACCATGATTGCGAATGCAAGGTAGGTAGGGAAAAGCAAATGGAAATATACAAGCAATACCAATACAACCTCAGCCAAAGTTATTCTATGGCTTTTGAAAAAGCTGGGGATTATAATATACTGATAAAGGATTCCAAAGGGATGAGCCCTGTTTTTAATATTTATTTACTTGATTCAGGGGACTCAACACAAGATTATATAAATAAACACCAGGTAAGTTGGTACAAAAATACAGCATTTAATTTAAGGCATAGATATAACAAGGTTATTCCAGCAATAATGTTTTTTCACATTCCTCTAAAACAGCAATTTAAAGCATGGCAAAATCGAATTGATGGAGAGCGTAACGAAGAAGAGTGTATACAATCAATAGATTGCAAATTTCTTGATGAACTAATAAAAGTGAAAGATGTTAAGGCAGTGTTTTGTGGGCATGATCATATCAATGATTATTATGGAAAGCTCAATAATATTATATTTGGTTATGGAAGAAAAACAGGATTTAATAATTACGGTAAAGAGGGATTTAAAAAGGGTGCTAGGATTTTCATTCTAAATGAAGGTAATCCAGGAGAATTTAAAACTTACGAAGTATTGGAATAAAATATATGTCTATAATAGGGTAGTCTCTTTTAGAAGGCTGCCCTAATAATTAACTTAGAATATACAATTATATAGTAAAATGTACACTGCTTTGAACAGATAAAGTAGCAGTAGTTGAGGATACTGATAATCTAGCTTTACCATCTGAATCTGAAAATGTAAAAATCTGACGAAAAAAGAACTAAACTAAATATTGCGAAAATTCAATGCTAGTCCACCTGATTAAGATACAATATAAAAGGCTGTTGAAATTTATTTTGAGGTGAGGAATTTTAATGGAGGAAAAAATTATATCCGTAAGAACATTATTGGACAACCTAGTATCAGAGGATAATACGGTTTTAAGCGCAGGTAAAATACTGGAAGTTAGCAAGCAACTTGACATATTAATAGCTGAATATTATAAAGAAAGTTCTATAGTAATTTAGAACTTTCTTTTTTTGTATACCAATGTTAAGCATCTCCTATCAAGGTTTATAGAGATTATAACATGCAGTTGTAAGTTTTTCCAACTGCTCTATAGCTTTCTTTCGGCCATACTCATAAGGCTTGAACTTATTTCTCTTAAGCTGTCAAGCATTTGTGCAATATTTTGATTAGAAAGGGATTGCTCTTTGGCAATTACATTACTCTGCTGAACATTTGTTAATACAGATTCAACAGAAGTACGGAATTTATTTAAAAGATTATCTATATTTTGAGCAGAGTTTTTACTTTCAGAAGCTAGCTTTCTTACTTCAGAAGCTACAACAGAAAAGCCGCGACCATATTCACCAGCCCTAGAAGCTTCAATTGCTGCATTTAAACCTAGAAGGTTAATCCTTTTCGCAACATCTGTAATAATTTCTAATATAGCAGAAGTGTTTTGAACTTCATCATAAGCTTTATTAGCTATATTAGCAGTTTTCTGGCTGGTTGCTGCTAATTCTTCAGAAGAAGCTGTTAATTCTTCCACAGCTGCAGCTGCTTCTTCAATAGCTTTATATAAATCAGTGGAATAATTATATATTTTTTCAGACTTTTCTTTTTCTCTAGAACGTTCAACTTCCTGAGCTTTCGCTATTTTTATTGCTTCATTTATTGCTCTTTTAATAGAAGCTTCTTCAGAATCAAGTGCTTCAACTTCCATGCCGTATTTTTTAGCTATTTCTAAATCGATTGTAGTAGCAACAAGTCCTTTTACTCCTGAGTTGAAAAATTCAAAAGCTAAATTTTCAAATTCTTTAGGTTCAAAAGGACGTAATAATATAAGAGTCTCACCAAGCTTATATTCCTCAATTCGGTCTCCAATAAGCTTTGAGGATGCTATTACTGCTATTTTATTTATACCTTTAGAAGTAAGCTTTTGAACTGGTTTTAAAATGTCGTGTATAGAAGAAGTTATTTCTACTACTGGTTTATTTGTAAGCTCCATCAAAACCTTTGAAGATCTGCCTCGACTTATAAAAACCTCAATATTAGGGTGCTTATTCACCACTGCTTGAATTTCTGAGGATATACTAACTACAATAGGAATTTCTAGACCCATTTCAGCTGTAACCTGTGATGCTAAGTCTGCCATTTTCTGTGATACAGCTACGAAAAGTATATTATCCATAAATATCTCCTTATGATTTATAAAATAAATGTATTTATTAAAATAATTATTCTACATTAATCTATAAGAACCTTTTCATAGTGTGTATTTTTCGTGTTCTTTATAGCGTAAGGTCCAGCCTCTATGGGCTTTATATTGCTTTATCATGCAAAGTAAATAGTACATTCTATCTATGAGTATATTTGTTTTGTAATATTATGAGCAGAAGCAGATGGTTTATGGTAAGTATTATATTTATTTACAAAATCAAGACGTTATTATAATAATATGTTATAATTACCTTGTATTCTAATTCGAACTTGTAAAAAGTATAAATGCAATTTGAAATTAGGGGTGGAATTTATGAAGGTTACTAGTGTTGATTCAAACTCAAATATGAATGAAACAACATTTAAAAGCGATAATATTATAAGTGAACTAGAAAAAGTAAAGGCTAAATTACAAGAACAAATACAAAAAACTTACGAAAGCAAGGTTGACGATAAAGTTAAAAAAGACAGAATTGATGAGCTAAAGGATGAAATTCAGCAAATTGATATGCAAATACAGCAAATCCAAGCAGATCGACTTAACAAAAATCAAAAAAAAGATGAAAAAGGCTCAAAGGATAATTTATCCATTGAAAAAAATAAGGATAGACTAGAATTGAGTACTGTAAATGATTTAGTTAAAGTTAATTCTACCTATTCCTTGGTAAAGGTAATTAATAAAACAAAAAGTAGTTTTGAAGGTAAAAGCAGAATATTAAAAATGGAAATCAAACTAGATGGGGCACGTGGACTAAGTGATGATGTAAAAAGAGACGAGCTCAGGCAAGTAGTATCAAAAAATCGTACTTTAGAAAAAAAGTTAGGAGAAAAGTTACATAAAACACAAAACGAAATTAATGAAGTATCTGAAAAAGCAGCTAAATATTCTTCTGAAGAATACTGGAAGAAAGAAAATGAGCGTATGGAAGATTATAAGAAAATTGATATAATTGTTTAATATATATAAAAATAAAATGAACCCTCGCGATTGGGTTCATTTTTTATATATTTAAAATAGGATACTCGGCAAAGTATCTCAACTGCATTATAGCATGATAAATGCTCCTATTCAATGACATTAATAAATATGATGAAATAAAAATAAATACAGCCACCTAGCATAAACTAAGTGGCTGTTTAAATTAATTAAGCTTGATTAACTGAACCGAAAAGTTCCATTTTTTCTTTAACTGTAGCTTTTATTGCTTCAAAGCCAGGAGCTAATAATTTACGTGGGTCAAAGCCCTTTCCTTGTAAATCCTTACCTGCTTCGATATATTTACGAGTAGCTTCTGCAAAAGCTAATTGACATTCAGTATTAACGTTGATTTTAGCAACTCCTAAAGAGATAGCCTTTTTTATCATGTCTGCTGGTATTCCAGTACCACCGTGTAAAACTAGTGGAACATCACCAGTAGCATCCTTAATTTTAGCTAGTGCATCAAAGTCTAGTCCCTTCCAGTTTGCAGGATATTTTCCGTGAATGTTTCCGATACCAGCTGCTAGCATAGTTACGCCTAATTCTGCTATTCTCTTGCATTCAGCAGCATCTGCAATTTCACCAGCACCAACAACTCCGTCTTCTTCTCCACCTATTGAACCAACTTCTGCTTCAACAGAAATGCCCTTTTCTCCAGCAATTCTTATTATTTCCTTTGTCTTTTCAATGTTTTCTTCTATTGGATAATGAGAACCATCAAACATTACAGAAGAAAAGCCAGCTTCAATTACTTTTAAAGCTCCTTCATAGCTGCCGTGATCTATATGTAAAGAAACCGGAATAGTGATGTTAAGGTCTTTAATTAAACCATTAACCATTCCTACAACTGCATTATATCCACCCATATACTTTCCAGCACCTTCGGAAACTCCTAGGATAACTGGGGAATTGTTTTCTTGTGCAGTTAATAAAATAGCTTTAGTCCATTCAAGATTATTAATATTGAATTGTCCAACTGCATATTTGCCTTCTTTAGCTTTAGTAAGCATTTCTTTAGCTGAAACTAACATTGTATCAACCTCCATAATTAAAAATTATATATATTTTTTTCACTAAATATTATTATAACTTAAAATTGTTAAAAGTAAAACAAAATTGAAAGAATGCCTGAAAATAAATTCATATGACGAGTATATTTATAACTTAGAATAGTTTTTGTAAAAAATAAGCCGATCTAATATTTATATTAAAGGCAGTATGCATAAAATATTCTGGAAGTTCTGCATATATAAAACAAAAGCGGAAACACTATAGTTGTACTTATATGGTTTGCAAAAAAACTTCAAGTAATAAGTATAACTTGAAGTTTAATTTTATGTTGTTTACAAAAAATTAATATTGACAAAACACTTTGTTAACTGATAAAATAATAGGTTTATTTGACATTTATATGATTTGGATTTATAATTAAAATGTGGAAAGAGGGTGTTATATGTGGAAAAAGGAAATGTACTATCTACAATTAAAAGAGACATCGAAAGCCATGTTGGTGAAAAGGTGACTCTAAAAGCCAATGGGGGTAGGAGAAAAGTACTAGTTAATAGAGGCATTATTGAAAAAACCTATCCAAGTATTTTCGTAGTAAGATTAGACACCGACGCCCACAGGACAGTGACATATAGTTATTCAGATGTGTTAACAAAGACGGTTCAACTCGTCTTCGCAGGATAAAGCGATACTATTAATTTAGTATCGTTTTTTTATGTTGTTAAATAAAAGATTCGATTAATAATAAAAAAATATACTAAAAATGGTAGGTAATTTATTAGAAATAAAAAAAGAAAGATGGTGGGTTCCATCTTTCAACTATGGTATAAAAGGGTATTGAGAATTTATGAGAGGTTATATGGTCAATAACCAATTCCTATGTTACATCAAATTTTATCAGATGTCAACATATTTCGTGAAAATTATGACGAAAGTTGTAAAATAATAGCATAATTAAGAAAAAACAAATGGATAAATCAAATCAATAATATAGTAGAAAAACATTAATTTTTTATCATATTTTCATAGTAATATCTATATAAATTAATAGTAGGTATTATTATGGGAGGGATACGTAATGGCTATAGATCTGGTTAAAGAGAATATAGAATGTGAACAGCTATTAGGGGAAAATTTTACAGACAGCGTTATAAAAGCTGAATATGTGATTCCAGATACTCATCCTGATGTTTATCAGGTTTTAATGTTGGAAGCAAAGCCTTTTATAACAAACAAAGAAGTTATGCAAGACAAGGTCTTCTTGGAAGGGCAAATCGAGTATAATGTGCTTTACCTAGCAAGAGAAGAAGAAAACAGTGGTATTTATAATGTTACCTATACTGGAAAGTTTTCAAACAACGTGGACTTATTAGGGGCAGGTCATAAAATGCCTTGTGAAGCTGAGTGCTTTGTTGAACACATTGAACCTGTAGTAGTAAATGAAAGAAAGATTGCTATTGAAGGCGTTGTAAAATTAAAGGCTGGAGTTTATAGAAACTATGACTTTGAAATGATTAAAGACATATCAGGGGTAAGAGATATCCAGCTGCTTAAAGATGGTGCATCAGTAGACAAGGTTGTAGGAAATGTAGATGGCGATTTAATAGTTAAGTCTCACATTCAAATTCCTATGGATAAGCCTCAAGTAGGGACTGTTCTAAAATGCGATATTAACTTGCATAAAAAGGATGTAAAATTATTAGAAGGCAAAATTCAAGTAGGTGCTTTTGCACATGTTGAGCTGCTATATAGGGGAAAAGATACTAGAGAAGTATGTTATGTAGAGGATGATGTTTTCGTTAATAAGGAGCTTGATGCTGAGAATATAGATTCAACCATGGATAACTATACTGATTTTAGAGTTGAGGCTATGGAATTTGATGTTAAGGAAGACGACTTAGGAGAAAAGAGAATAGTTGATGTAGAGGCTTTAGTAAAATCAAACACTAGAGTAATGTATAAGGCCCACATGGATACTATTGAAGATGCCTATTCACCTTCTATGACAATGAACATGACCAAAAAGGACTATGAGCTCAATGTAATGCATGGACAGTCTACAGAGGAAGCTATAGTAAAAGGAAACATAGAGCTTTCACAGGATATGCCAAGACCAGTAGCAATAATAATGACAAATGGAAGAGTATGTGTTACTGATAAGAAAATAGTTGAAGATAAGGTAGTTGTAGAAGGTCTTTTAAATGTTGACGTTCTATATAGAACTGCAGATGAGGATAAATATGTATATACTGTTTATGAAGAAATTCCATTTAGCTGCGGTGTAGATATGGCAGGGGCTAAAATAGATATGCAGAGCACAATTAGAGCAGCACTTGAGAGTATAGATGCTACTATTGAAGCTAATACAATTGGTATAAAGGCTATAATTGAAGTTTATGCTAGAGTTAACTACACAACTCACAAGGACTTTTTAGTAGACGTAGTTCCAATGGAAGGAGATGTTCCAAAGAAGAAGGCCAGTATTACAATATATGTGGTACAAAATGGAGATAATCTTTGGAAAATCGCAAAGAGATATAATACAACAATAGATAATTTAATGAAAGTAAATGAATTGGATAACCCAGAGGCTGTTAGTGACGGACAGACTCTTATTATTCCAGGAAGAGCAGTAATATAAAATGGGTTAAAAAGATAGATAGCTTATTCAGCTGTCTATTTTTTTGTGCCCTCATATAGGTAGAGTTTAATGAATTATGAATTTGATTAGTTTTAATTAAATGGATTATAAGTAAAAATTTTCATCTTGATAAGGAATATGTTAAACTATTTATATCATGCACATATGCAGTTTGCTAATTAAGGAGGGGGTAAAATGTTTAAAAAAACATTGATTGGGTTAAGTGTAATAATGTTTATAGCTATATTTAGCTTTCATTTTTACTTAAATTTTAAGACTAGAACAGCTCCGCCATCTCAGGAATGGTCTAAAGAGGTGCTGCTTGCAGAGGGGAGTATACAGTGTAATCCTAGGTTAATAAAGTATAAAGACTTTTATGTTGTTGCTTATAGTGACGGTAAAGATATAAAAATTTTGAAAATTGATTCAATTGGAAGAAAAATTGAAGAAAAGGCTTTACCATTAAAAGAAGGAACAGTAAAGGATATTCATTTACTTACTGATAATAAGAATTTATTTATGGAAGTAGAGGCTTATACAGGTAGTGATTCATGCTTGCTTAGTTTTAAGGGCGACGAAAAACTTGAATTTACTGAGGAGAGCAAAGCTATAAATATACTAGATTTTGTACAAATAGACAACAGTACAATGGCTGTTGCATTACAGGATAAAGTTCAATTTATAGATTTTAAAAACAATACAATAACACCAATAAATGTATCAAAACAAAGATTTTTAATGGGTACAAAGCTCAAAGATGAATACATTATATGCTACATGAAAGGGCTCAACAATTTTGAATACATCAGGATTAAAAATGGCATAGTAAGCCAGCCTAAAATTGCGGGACATTTGACAGAAATCACAAAAGTTAATTTTGTGAGAGGTACGATGATTGCAAATGATAACTTTGCCAATGCTTTTATTGAATGCAAAACTGAAGGTGACTATTCAGGATCGAAGCTGTTAACCTTTTCTCTTAACACAGATGAATATACGGTGGGGGATTTTAAAATAAATGGTGAAAACCAGGAGATTTATAATGTAGAGCCTTTTTACCATGGTGGAGAAACAAGTATTTTAGCTACTACTGAAAGAACTTTTGGTAAAAAGAAGCAGTTTTCAGATGTTGTAGAATATGATGCTAAGCAAGGTGCCTTTGTAAAAGCCACTCCATTGTCACGTTCAAGTGAAATATCATTATATGCCTCAGCTGCTGAAGATACAGTCACTTTTTGTGATATAGTTGATAAGGGTAAACTAAAGTTATATATGGTTTCTTCTAGAGAAGAGTTTAAAAAGGCCAATGATGAAGTACGCGGCAGTGAAATTAAGAGTGCATTTAGTGACACTATTAATAGCTGTTTTTCTAGCCTAGGTTATATAGTAATATACGGAGTATTTTGGATTATTCCCTCTATTGCCTTGGCTGGTATTGTATTTATGGTGGAATATAAGCTTAATTTAAGGTGGAAAAAGATACTATTTATTGTCATTAGTTCATTAGGAAGTATTTTTAAATGCAAATATATTTATAAAATCATATTTGTAGAAAACGCCTATAAGCTGCCTACGTTATTAAATCCTTATTTGGGGTTGGGAATATGCTTGCTGATAAGTTTATTATTTTATTATCCAGCATATAAAAAATACGTGAATGAAGAAGATAATATACTTATAGCACCATATAGTATTTCACTTTTATTAGAAAGTTTATTTACAGTATTGTTATTCCGTTCATTTCTTGTATAAATAATAAGCTTGGTTACTATTATTGTTTTAGGTAATATGTGTCATATATAAAAGGGTGGTTTTATGGAAATATACGCTGTGAAAATAATGGATATAAGTGAAGAATTTATTGAAAAGATTAGCTTTTTTATTTCTGAAGATAAAAGGTTTAAAATAAATAGATTTATAAATAGACAAGATAAAATCAGAACTTTAATTGGTGATGTGCTGGTTAGATTCACCGCTATGGAAAAACTTAAAATTAATAATGATAGTATTACATTCAATAAAAATGACTATGGTAAACCTTTTTTGAAAGACTATCCAAAGTTCAAATTTAATATTTCTCATTCTGGGGATTTTCTAGTATGTGCATTTGATGATACGGAGATTGGAATTGATATAGAACAAATAAACCAGATTGATTATAGAGAAATAGCTAATAGCTTTTTCTCGGAAAGTGAAGTTGATTATATTTTGGACAAAGACTCAAATGATGCTTTGAGTCGGTTTTATGATATATGGACCTTGAAAGAAAGTTATGTAAAATGTTGTGGTTTAGGGGTAACAATGCCCCTTGAATCATTCTCTATATGTATAAATGAGCATGATAATATAGGAGTTGTTGCCAATAATCATTGGAAGAGCTATTCTTTTAAAAGATTTGATATTAGTGAAGGTTACAAGATGTCTGTATGCTCAGTCAATAAGGAGATTTCAGAAGAAATAACCTTTATTGACCAAAATACTTTAATTGAAGATTTCATATTTCAAAATAGTATAACTTAGTTTTCATAGCTTAATGAAGCTAACCATTATTTAAACAATCTAACACTATTAAAAGGATACAACCTGATTACTGTATGTCCCTTAATATCGTTAACATTTATAGTTCCAAGAATTCTGCTGTCAACGCTATTTTCTCTATTATCTCCAAGAACGAATACATGATTCTTTTCTACTGTATAGGTTTTATTGTTCGCTAGAAATTGGCTAGGGGCAGTAAAGGTACCATCTGCTAAATAGTCTTCCTTAAGGGCCTCTCCATTTAAATATACCTTTCCTTCTTTTATCTGAATCTGGTCTCCTTCTATCCCTATTATTCTTTTAACAAGGATATCCTTTTCAGCATTTTTTCTGTCAAATATAATTATCTGACCTCTTTTAAAGTGCTTTGTTAGGTTGGTTATCTTCTCAACAAAAACTACATCTTTATCATGAAGAGTTGGCAGCATAGACTCTCCATCCACATCAGCTCTTGCAAAAACAAAGGCATTACATAGAAGCGCCACCGTAATAGCAATCAAGATGGATATACCATAGTCTCTTATTTGTTTAAGTAAGCTGGATTTATTCTCACTATCTTTATTCTGAGTTGCGTTATTTTCCATATGTCCCCCTATAATAATCTAGTGCTATAAGAAACATTAATTCTTGTTTGCTGCTAGAAAAGTTATTATAAATTTAGTTTATCAATTGTATTGACTAGTGTCAATTTGACAATATAGAAAGATACTTTAACTAGTGATATAATTTATTGAAGCAAAGTATTGTAAAAATATTAATAGAGAGAAGGAGAATTATGCTTTTTGAAATTATAAATTTAAAATACAAAGATATTTTGAATATAGAAAAACTAGAAATACCTGAAAATAAAATTACATGTATTGTGGGGGAGAGTGGAAGTGGGAAGACCACACTGCTTAGACATTTAAACGGACTTGTAAGTGCTGACAGCGGAAACATATATTTTAAGGGTAAAAATATTGATGAGCTTGATAATATTCAACTTAGAAGAAAAGTTGTAATGCTATCTCAGAATCCTGCAATTTTTCCAGGAAATATACGAGATAACTTAATTATTGGGCTTAAATTCTCTGATAAGTCAGAGGTAGCTGATGACAATTTAAATAGAACTCTAGAACTTGTACATTTAGACAAAAACTTAGAGGATGATGCAGAAAAGCTATCTGGAGGAGAAAAGCAAAGGGTAGCTCTTGGCAGAATACTGTTGATGGAGCCAGAGGTTTTATTATTAGATGAGCCTTCTTCAGCTTTAGATGAAGCTACTGAAAAATTAGTTATTGAAAGGGTAGTAGAGTACTCAAAAGTAAAGAAAAAGTCCTTAATTATGGTAACTCACTCTAAAAATATCGCTAAAACCTATGGAGAATATATAGTAGAAGTGAAAAAAGGTGGAAGCTTAAGTAATATGGGGGTGATGTACAATGAATAAGGTTATAGAGCTTGGTTTTATACAGATGCTTTCTGCTTACATATTTATATTGATATTATTGTTTATAGTCAGAAGAAGGGGTATAAAAAGGGAAAAGGAAATAATAATTTCTTGCATCAGAATGACTATACAATTAATTTTAGTAGGATACATATTGGGATATGTATTTGATAACAGCAATCCATTTGTTACAGTTATAATAATGTTAATCATGGAGATTTTTGCAATTTATAATATATTCAAGAGGGTAAAGGTGAAGCTTTCTAACAACTTAAAAAAAGTAGTGGCAATTTCTATGAGCATAGGAACTATAGTTAGTTTATGTTATTTCTTATTTGTAGTAGTAAGGCTCACACCTTGGTATGATCCCAGATATTTTATACCAATAGGTGGAATGATTATAGGAAATGCTATGACAGGAATCTCACTTGGAGTAGACAGATTAATCAATGGAATAAATACTCAAAAACACTTGGTAGAAGGTGCTCTTATGCTGGGCGCTGAGCCAAAGGAAGCTGTGAAGGATATAATTAATAATGCCTTTGATGCATCTATAATGCCTACAATAAACTCCATGGTGGGAATGGGGATAGTATTTCTACCTGGGATGATGACAGGACAGATTTTATCGGGAACGGCCCCAACCACTGCTATAGGCTATCAAATAGCTATAATGTTAGGTATACTTGGAAGTGTTTCCCTTACAGTTATAATATTTGTGCAGCTTGGATACAAGAGCTTTTTTAACGAAAAAAGTCAGCTAGTTATAAGTGATTAGGCTTTAAACTTTTCCCTACTACACAAGATATCCTTACCTCTAAGCACAGGTGGAGGGAGCATGTCACACATAGGATAAGGAGTGAAAATTATGAAGATAAATAAAGTACATCATGTAGCTATTATTTGTTCTAATTATGAAAAATCAAAGGAATTTTATGTGAATATATTAGGACTAAAAATTATTAAAGAAACCTATAGAGCTGAAAGGGATTCCTACAAGCTTGATTTATTAGTAGGAAAGGATACACAGGTAGAACTATTTTCATTTCCTAGTCCACCTAAAAGACCGAGTTACCCTGAGGCTTCAGGCTTAAGACATTTAGCCTTTGAGGTAGATGATGTTGAAAGTGCAATAAAACACTTAGCCTTAAAAGGCATAGAAGCAGAACCCGTAAGAATAGATGAAATAACAGGGAAGAAGTTCACTTTCTTTAAGGATCCTGATGAATTGCCTCTAGAATTGTATGAAGTATAAATATTAATAAACAAATATACCGTTGGTAAGACAAAGCTCTAGGTGAGGTCCTAGAGCTTTATTTATTAAAGAAAGTATTTTTTTACTTTAATTATATTGCTTTATCCTATGCAAACCAATGCAATATATATAAAAAAGCAAGCAATATACTGATAGAAGGCGTTTCCAAATTATTCTATACTTGAGGTGTGGTCAATATTTATAGAAGGGGGTTTTTTAATGAGAAGGACTGGGAAAAAAAGAAGTTATAACTTGAAGATTTTTTCACTTGCTTTAATTTTCTTGTTTACTCAGGTTATTGGGACATATGTACCTTTTATGGGCAAGCTGTTCCAAAATGTTAAGGCCTTGGAAAACGTATACATCAGAGACTTTAACGATGGTGTAGTGGGGCCTTGGACTAATTTTATAGGTTCAGGTAATTTATCAGTGGAGAATGGACAGCTTAAGATAATTAGGAACACAACAAATAATAAGCTTGTTATGGTTGATAGTAATTCTCCCGAATTACTGGATGCTGAAGCACAATGTGATTTTAAATTAGTGAATGGTACAAGTAGGTTTGGAATAATTCTAAGAGGTTCAAGTGCAAATTCGCACCTATTTATTGGTTACAATGATTTGGGCAAGTGGCTTATTGAAACTTCTTCTGCATGGAAGGATGATATTCCTGGTCCAGCATTAGTTGCAGATCAAAAGTATACTTTAAAAGTAAGGGCAGTAGGAAACAAAATAACCATTTGGGTGGATGGAGACAAAATTTTTGATGATGTGGTTAATTTGGCAGGTATGCCTACAACTGCTGGAAAGGTTGGCTTTAGAACATGGTATGACAGTAAGAGTATTTTTGTAGACAATTTAAAATATGGGGCACCAGGGTCTATTGTGGATACACCAGCAGCTAAAACTATTAAGAGCTTAAATCCAGTTAACATTTCAACCATAAAAGGTGTAAAGCCAAGTCTTCCTTCAGAAGTAACTGCAGTATACGATGATGGAACTAGTGGACAAGAAAAAGTAGCATGGGATGCTATAGATCCTTCAAAGTATAGCGATGTAGGGAGCTTTACAGTTCAAGGTACTGTGCAAGGTACTACTTTAAAGGCAATAGCTAATGTTACTGTTACTGCTGGGGAGGCAGTTTCTATAGAATCAGAAAAATTGAAAGTTACAATTGATAATACCTTTCCAAGAGTTAATAAGTATGAGTATAGAGCATCAGGGGCAGTGATGTATGGACAGGATGATGTTATAAAGAGCGTTAATATTAATGGCGTTTTATATGAGCCAACAATAACCTTTTCAAAGCCTGCTGCTAATAAAGCAGTTTATTCTATGAATTTTGCCTCGATAAATGTAACTATGGATGCAGAGGTTACTGTAAATAATAATGTACTTGCTCTTGAAATAAAAAATGTTAAGGAAAATGGTACTACAAAAGTAAATACAATAGAAATTCCTAATCAAAATCTTATTTCAGTAAGAAGCAATCAGCCCAAAGCTGCACTATCAGGTGCACGTATGTATACAGCAGTAAGTGGTACTGGTGATACATTTATAGATTTAACCACTAATACTACCGTTAATGCATCTCCTACAGGATATATGTATGCGTTTTTAAATACAAGTGAGTTAAGTGCAGGTATATGGACAAATGCCGTAGAGAATGCTCCTGCTAGTGCATCAGCTAATGAAAATTCAAGAATAATGAAGATGACTGTAAGCAAGGATGGATATTATAGGACAGGCCTTTGGAGCGGACAATGGACTTATCGTGCAACAGGCATGACAGCTCCAGAACCAGCAGCACCAATTGTTAAAATTGTAATTACTGATGATGAAAATAAGGATGGCGCAGTAGATTGGCAGGATGGAGCTATAGCCTATAGAACCATAATGAATAATCCATTAGGTTCTGAAAATATTCCAGACCGCGTAGTGCAAAGAATACCTTTTAACTTTGGCAGTCAAGCTACTAACCCATTTTTAAAGGTCTTAGACGAAACTAAGAGGGTTTATCTAGCTACTGATGGTTTAGGACAAAATGTTTTGCTTAAGGGGTATGGCTCTGAGGGACATGATTCAGCTCATCCGGATTATGGAGTAATAGGTAAGCGTCAGGGCGGTGCTGTAGATATGAAAACTCTTGTTGATGAAGGAGCAAAGTATAATGCCTTCTTTGGAGTTCATATAAATGCTACAGAATCTTACCCAGAAGCAAAGGCATTTAACGAGCAGCTTGTCAACAAAAATGCAAAAGGATGGGACTGGCTAGATCCTTCCTACTATATAAATACTCTATATGATGGTACCTCAGGAAATCGACTTGATAGAATTAAGCAATTAAAAGACCAAGTTCCTAATCTTGATTTTATTTATCTAGATGTATGGTATAACAATGGTTGGGATGGTCGTAAGGTTGCAAGAGACATAAATTCTATGGGATGGAGATTGGAAACTGAATTTCCAAATGTACTAGAAAATGATGTTACCTGGAGCCATTGGGCTGTAGATTATAATTATGGAGGACAAAGCACTAAAGGTTTTAATAGTAATATTGTTCAATTTATCAGAAATCATCAGAAGGATACTTGGATTGCAAGGGATCCGCTGTTAGGTGGAACAGAAATGTCAGACTATGAAGGCTGGCAGGGAAGAACTAGTTTTGATGATATGATAAAAATGACCTTTAATACTGATTTGCCTACTAAATATCTTCAACATTTCCCAATAACAAAGTGGACAAATGATACTATTAATTTTGAAAATAATGTATCTGTTTCAAATGCAACAGGAACAAGAATAATAACTAAGGATAACAGGGAAGTTTTAAGAGGAAACTCATATCTATTGCCATGGGAGCCTAAAGAAGAAACTAAGCTTTACCATTGGAATTCAAAGGGTGGAGAAACTACTTGGACATTGCCAGCTAGCTGGAATGGATTAAAAGATGTTAAACTGTATAAACTATCTGATCAAGGTAAGAGTTTAGTTGACACTTTAAAGGTTACAAATGATAAGGTAACTATAAATGCAGAAGCTAACGTGGCTTATGTAGTTTATAAGGGAGAAACAGCAACAGAAAAGGATATGAAATGGGGAGAAGGCACATTATTAAAGGACCCAGGCTTTAACAGTAACTCCTTAAGCAATTGGACTGTAAAAGGCGAAGGAGCTGCTGTAGCAAGAAATGATAGAGGACAGTATGAATTAAAGGTTAGCAAAGGAAGCGGTGCAACCTTAACTCAACAGCTTAATGGTCTTTCTGAGGGTACCTATTCAGCTTCAGTTTATGTAGAGGTAGATGGAAAGCGTAGAGCTTCAATATCTGTAAAAAATTCAGAGGGTGTAGAGAGTACTAACTACACTGACAGTTCTATAGCTGAGAACTATATTTCAGGTGATTCTAAGCATGGAACTAATATGCAAAGAATGAGAGTTTTATTTGATGTACTGCCAGGAAAGACTACTGCGACTCTTCAACTAAAGGTTGAAGGCGGATTAGATACAGTAACCTTTGATGATTTGCGCATAGTTAAAACTGAGAGGGCACCAAAACCAGAAGGTGCATATTTCTATGAGGATTTTGAAAATATAGACCAAGGTGTATACCCATTTGTTAAAGGTCCAGCTGGAGGCGCAAATGATCCAAGAACACATCTTGCAGAGCTTCATGCACCTTATACACAGAAGGGTTGGAATGGTAATGTAATTGATGATGTTATAGATGGAAATTGGTCACTTAAACTTCATAAAGAGAGCACAGGTATTCTTTTACAAACAATTCCTCAAACCTTAAGGTTTGAACCAGGAAAATCCTATAGAGTTACCTTTAAATATGAAGCTGCCAAGAGTGGTGATTATAGCTTTATATTAGGCAATGGACAAGAAGTTTTATCTGAGAAGCCTTTTACTTCAGCTACAGATCCGCAAGTATTTACTAAAGAGTTTAAGGCTGGCACAAACGGAGAGTCATGGATAGGTGTTAAGTGTGTAAATGGAAGTGCAGATATGGTAATTGATGACCTTAAGGTTGAAGAAATTCCTAATGCAGCTGCTGAGCCAACTGAAATTGTTCCAGTAGATTTATCTACAGTTCCAAATTCTATGATTAAAGCAACCGCAACAAGTGAAGAAACAGAAGGTGAAGATAATAGTGCTGCTATGGCCATAGATGGGGATGAAGGAACTATATGGCACACAAAGTGGGATAAATCAGATGCTCTTCCACAATCCATAACTTTAAACCTAGGAGCTGCTTATGAAATAAACAAAGTAACCGTGCTTCCTAGACAAAGTGGTGCAAATGGTCTTATTAAGCAATATTCACTTTCTATATCAACAAACGGAACAGACTTTACAGAAATAGCCAAAGGAACTTGGGATACAAATGATACTGCTTCAAGAGCTTTAATTAAAACAATTGCTTTTGATAAAGTAAAAGCAAGCTATGTAAGGCTTACAGCTCTTGATGGTGTAAATGGATGGGCTAGCGCAGCTGAAATAGCTGTATATAGAGATCCTGCTACAATAGTTTCTGCTGCTAAAGCAGATGGAATTAAGACTGCTCTTGGTGAATTACCTAAGCTTCCAGAGACTGTAAAGGCAACTCTTAGTGATGGTAATGCTATCTCTCTTCCAGTAAGATGGGATGCTGTTCCTGCTGAAAATTATTCAAAAACAGGAGTGTTTACAGTTGAAGGTTATGTTAATGGTTCTGACATTAAGACTGCTGTTGAAGTTACTGTTATAGAGCCAGTTTCAATAGATGAAACAAATGTTCAAACTTCTGAAGGTGTAGAACCAATAATGCCAGGTAAAGTAAACGTAGTTTATAATGATGGAAGTAAGGCAGAGGTTAATGTTACATGGGGAACTTGGGGATATATTAATCCAAGCAGTTATAATGAAGTTGGAAGCTTTGAAGTTACAGGAACTGTTGAAGGCATTAAGCTTCAAGCTAAGGCAGTAGTGAAGGTAACTGAAAATAATGCACCTATTATTACAATAAAAAATATCAAGGATAAGGATATAATTTCAGGTAAGATAAAGCCAGATATAGTTGTAACTGATGACCATAAAATAGTATCTACTGTAATAACTCTTAACGGACAACCTTATAACAATGAAGAAATTAACAAAGCTGGGCAATATGAATTAAAAGTTGTTGCTGAAGATCAATCAGGAAATAAGGCTGAAGTTACAATAACCTTTACTATAGTAGATAAGAGTGCATTGATAACAGCTATAAAGGATGCACAAGCTAAATTAGATTCAGCAGTGATAGGAACAGCAGAAGGTCAATATACAAAGGATGCTAAAGCTGAACTATCTAAGTCTATAACAGCAGCTGAAGAAATAGCTAATGATAAGAATGCTACTCAAGAGGTAATTGATTCAGGTACAGCAGCATTAAATAAAGCTATTAACTTATTTATTAGTAAGCAGCTTAAAGTAGAAGTTAGGAATGAAGTGAATGATGCTTCAACTTTAGTTAATTTAATAAATACAGTGGCTGATAAGTCTAAAATAGTGGTTGATATTACTAATAATCCATTAGCTAGTAAAGATGTATTAAACACATTAAAGGGACAAAATAAACTGATTACCTTCCAAAAAGACGGCATCAGTTGGACCATAAATGGTAAGGACTTAAAAGATAATATAGATAAAGATATAGACCTTACACTGAAAGCTGTTTCTAATGAACTTAAAGACAAAGAATCAAAGTTAATTAAAGATTTAATTGGTAAAGAAATATCAATAGTTTCTTTCTCCTTCAACTATGATGGTAAACTTCCGGGTATGTTTACTATAAAGGTATATGTTGGTAAAGATTTTGCTGGAAAAGAAGTTAATGTATGCAGATTTTATGAGGATAAAAATACCTATGAAGTTGTTAATACCTGTAAAGTTGACTCAGATGGGTATATATCCTACAATGCAGACCACTGCAGTGATTACTTTGTAGTTGAAAAGAGCTTATTGGATGGTAGTTCTAAAAATAATGACAATACAAACAATGAGCAAAAGGATAATACAACTGCGGACAAAAATACTGCCAACAATACAAATACTACTGCAAATACAGGTAAATTAGTTCAAACTGGTTCACCGTTAGATATGACTAGTTTAATAGTATTTGGCGTTGTAATAATGCTAAGTGGTGCTTGGGTTTGTATTAGGAAAAGAAGAACTAACTAATTTATGATTTAAGCTGAATTAATGAAAGAAGTACCATGCTAATATATCTAGCATGGTACTTTTTATAATTACATGTTTTATTTTAAATTAACGTCAATTAAATGATTTTGTCTATGCTTTCCTAAAAAGAACACTGCAAGAGCACCAGGACCGCCGTAGGTGCCAACAACTGGACCTATTGGATTTATAAGAACGTCCCTTACCTTTACTTCACTTAGAATTGCCTCTTTTAATTTCAAGGCATCTTTTTCAATATCTCCATGGCATATACAAACAATTTCTTCTTCTGGTTTTTCAATCTTCTTACATACAAATTCAGCTAATTTGCTTATTGCACTTTTTCTTCCTTTGGCTTTATGAATAGCAATTACTCTGCCTTCATCATTTAAAGTGAGTATAGGTTTAATATGAAGCACAGTACCTAGAATTGCAGCAGTGGTGGAGATTCTTCCACCCCTTTTAAGATGGTTCAAATCATCTACAGTAATGTATGTGTTTAAGCGTAATCTATTGTCTTCAATAAAGCTTTTTATTTCATAAAGATTGGCTCCGTTATTTTGCATTTCAATAGCCTTTATAAGCATAAGTCCTTGTCCTAGTGATGCTGTTAAAGTGTCTACAAGCTCAACATTAGCATTTGGATACGCATCTAATATCATATTTTTAGCTATATTGGCACTATTGTAGGTTCCACTAAGGCCGCTGGAAACACCTACATATAAAATTGATTTGCCTTCTTTAACAATTTTCTCAAATACTGCATAAAAGGCATCAGCATTAGGCTGAGAAGTTTTGGGGATTTCTCCACTTTTCATTCCTTCATAAAAGCTATTATAGCTTAGACTAACACCGAAGTCATCCTTGTATTCATTTCCTAGAAAATTGCAGGTTAAGCTTACAAAGGGAATTTGCTTTTCATCCATATAGCTTCTAGGCATATCACAGCAAGAGTCTGTGACAATAACAAAATCGTTCATTAAAATTACCTTCCTAATATTATTTTTAATTATACATAATCAAATATCTACTACAATATTTGTCTAATTTCGACAAATATTCTACCTATATTTTAAAGTATAAAATAGTTTTATACAATATTAATATTTGCTAATACATACTAAAACATACGTTCTTTGATATAATAAATATTATAAGGGAAAAATAAGAAGTAGTAGTTTACATAGAACTTAACTTGAGGGAGGTTAAAGGTTTTAATGAGCTTAAGATTTATATATGGCCGCGCAGGCAGTGGAAAGAGCAGAAGATGTCTTGAAGAGATAAAGGAAAGGGTGGATTCTGATTTTGGAAAAAAGCTTGTGTTATTAATTCCGGAGCAATTTTCATTTCAGGCAAGTAAAAATCTTATAAATACTGTGGGCGAAAGAGTAGCAACCAAGGCACAGGTATTAAGCTTTACTAGATTGGCTTATGTGGTTTTCAGTGAAGTAGGTGGAATAACTCGTCAGCTTATGAATCCTGCGGGAAAAAATATGCTTATTTATAGGATTATAGACGAAATTAAAGATGAGCTAAAAGTTTTTAAAAGAGCTGGAAGACAACAGGGCTTTGTAAATATAATCGGGGATATTATTACAGAGTTTAAGAGGTATGATGTAAATCCGGACCTACTTAGAATTGTAAGCGGCAATATTAAGGAAAATACTGCACTTTATGAAAAGATGCAGGATATTAATTTGATTTATGATATTTTTGAGAAAACATTACATAAAAATTATATAGATTCAGAAGATGAACTTTTATTGCTGGCAGAGAAACTAGAACACTGTACATTGTTTGATGGAGCGGAAATATGGATTGATGAATTTTCAAGTTTTACGCCTTTGCAGTACAAAATCATTGAAAAGCTATTAAAAAAGGCCAGTAGGGTAAATATAACTTTGAATACTGATTGCCTGATAGCTGGTGGCAGCACAGATAACACTGATGTATTTGCTCCTATTAAAAATACCGAAAGGAAGCTTTTAAAGTTCGCAGAGGACAATAATATCGCTTACGAAAAACCTCTTTGTTTAGAGGAAAATTTACTTCCTAGATTTAAAAGTAGTAAAGAGTTAGCTCATCTAGAAAAGTACTTTTTCTACTTTCCATATAATCAGTATAAGGAAGATACCTTAGATATATCTGTTTTTAAGGCTTTAAACATGTACACTGAGATCCAAAATGTAGCTAGGGAGATAATTGCACTCACAAGGGATAAAAGCTTTAGACTCAATGATATAGCTGTAATAACTAGGGACTTGGATTCATATGAAAAGCTTGTACAGGCTATTTTTAATGAATATGAAATCCCATATTTTATTGATAAAAAGAGGGATATTAACGGTAATCCATTAGTAATACTTTTAAACTCAGTAATAGATATTTTTAGTAAAGGATGGTCCTACGAGGCGGTCTTTAGATATTTAAAGACCGGACTTACAGGTATAGAGCAGGAGGATATAGATTTAATAGAAAATTATGTATTAGCAAATGGTATAAAGGGAAAGAAGTGGACAGAAGAAAAGTGGAATTATAGATTTAACTATGGCTTTCAAAGTGAAGAAATATCTGAAATTGAGCAGGAGACTATTGATAGAGTAAATGAAATAAAAAATAGAATAACTGAACCTCTTATGAGACTTAATAAAAAGATCAAGAATAGAAAAAACGTAAGAGATATGTGTACAGCTATTTATGAGCTTTTTGAAGAACTTAATTGCTATGAGAATATTGAAAAGTGGATAAGTGAGTTTAAGGAAGACAAAGATTTGGATATGGCTAATGAATACAGTCAGATTTGGAATATAGTTATAGAGCTTTTAGATCAGATAGTTGAGGTTATGGGTGAAGAAAAGCTCACCATGGATGAATTTGTAAAGGTGCTTACTACTGGTATAAATGAATGTGAAATCGGGGTTATCCCACCTTCACTTGATCAAGTGTTAGTAGGCAGCATAGATAGAATAAGAAGCCATGATGTTTCAGCATTGTTTATCATAGGAGTAAATGATGGAGTATTCCCTAAGGCTTCTAATGAAGAGGGAATACTATCTGATAAGGATAGAGAGGAATTAAAAGAGCTTGGCTTAGAACTAGCACTGGATACAAAAGCACAAGCCTTCGAAGAACAGTTTTTAATTTATAACAGTTTAACGCTATCCAGCAAATATCTAAAAATCAGCTATCCTATAGCTAATTTTGAAGGCAAGACTATGAGACCTTCAATAATAATATCAAGATTAAAGAAGGTATTTCCAAATATAAAAGAGGACAGTGATATTATAAAGCTTGAAGATGATGTAGAAAATTTAAAAGCTGTAACTGGTGCTTCCTCAACCTTTAATGAGCTTATAGCAGCTATAAGAGGAAAGGCAGAAGGAGAAGCTGCCAGTGCTGTTTGGTGGGATGTATACAGCTGGTACAAGGAAAAACCAGAGTGGAAGGAACGCTGCATTAGGACCTTTGAAGGGCTTTCCTACAGCAATCAGGTTAAGTTTGTAAATGAGAAAAAAATAAGAAAACTCTATGGCTCTCCGCTTCAATTCAGTGTTTCAAGGCTTGAGAGATTTTCGCAGTGTCCTTTTGCCTATTATGTAGAGTATGGTCTTAAGGCAAAACAAAGAAAAATATATGAATTCAGTCCTCCTGACCTGGGCAGCTTTATTCATGAAGTCCTAGATGAATTTTCAGAGATACTTGAAAAGGAAAGTATAACTTGGAGAGAAATAGAAGACCAGTGGTGTGATGAAGCTATTTCGCTTATTGTGGATAAAAAGGTTAATGAAAGAACGGGTTCGATACTAAGTAGTTCACCAAGATATAAATATATGTCTGAAAGACTAAAGAGAATTATGACAAAGTCTGTAAACTTAATAGCTCAGCATATAAAAAAGAGTGGCTTTGACCCTATAGGCTATGAAATGTCCTTTGGAAAGAACGGAGATTTTCCACCAATCACAGTAGATTTGCCATCTGGGGATAAGATTGAGCTAATAGGAAGAATTGATAGAGTTGATGAACTGCAAACAGAAGAAGGGCTTTATCTTAGAATTATAGACTATAAGTCTGGAAATAAATCCTTTAAACTTTCAGATGTATACTATGGACTGCAGCTTCAGCTTTTAGTGTATTTAGATGCAGTACTAAGCAATCAGGAAAAGTATATAGAAAAGGGCATTCTCCCTGGAGCAATGCTGTACTTTAGAATAGACGATCCAATAGTTAGTGTAAAGAAAGAAATGTCTGAGGAAGAGATACAAAAGGAAGTAATGAAGACCTTAAAGATGAAGGGACTATTACTTAAGGATGCTAAGGTAATAAAAGCAATGGATAAGGATATAGATGGTTACTCTCTCATAATACCTGCTCAAATTTTAAAAAGCGGAGAAGTAAGTTCTAAGTCATCTGCAGCTACCTTAGAACAGTTTGAGCTGTTAAGAAAGTATGTAAGACATATTCTTATTGACCTGTGTGAAGAGATGCTTAATGGCAATATAAGTATAAAGCCATATAAAAAGAAGGATAGTACACCTTGTGAATACTGCAGCTTTTCAGCTGTATGTCAATTTGATACCAGTATAAAGGATAACAAATATAAATATTTAAATGATAGATCTGATGAGGAAGTTTGGGAACTTATGAAAAAAGAAGTGGAGAAAGAGGTGAAATAGATGGGTGAAACTAAGTGGACTAAAGAACAGCAGATGGCTATAGATACAAGAAATTGTAATCTTCTAGTGGCTGCTGCAGCAGGTTCAGGAAAGACAGCAGTACTAGTTGAAAGAATTATAAAAATCATCACGAATGAAGATAATCCTGTAGACATAGATAGGCTTCTAATAGTGACCTTTACTAGTGCAGCAGCTGCTGAAATGAGGGAGAGAATTGGTGATGCTATTTCTAAGGCCTTGGACAAGAACCCAGAATCAAAACAGCTTCAAAGACAGCTTACTCTGCTCAATAAGGCAAGTATAACAACTATTCACTCCTTCTGCCTTCAAACTATTAAAAATAACTTTCATGTTATAGACTTAGACCCAAACTTTAGAATTTCTGATGCTACTGAAGCAGTGCTTTTAAAGCATGAAACACTGCAGGATCTTTTTGAGGAAAAGTATGCAGAGACTGATGAAATGGGAAATCAGGATAAGAGTTTTCTGAACTTAGTAGAAAGCTATGGTGGAAGCAGGGATGATAGAAACCTGCAGGAGATAGTATTAAGATTATATGAATTTGTTATGAGTGGACCTTGGCCTAAAAAGTGGTTAGATGAGGCGGCAGAAGCCTTCAACCTGCCAGAAACCTTTGACTTTGGAGCTTCAAAATGGGGAGAAGTGCTTAAGGAAAGTATAAAAATTGAAATGCTAGGATTAAGGGATATGGTAGTTAATACCTTAGCTATAGCAAGTACTGCTAGAGGTCTGGAGCCCTATGCAGAAAATTTTAAAAGTGATTTAGCTGTAGTGGATGATTTACTGCGAGCTTGTAGTGGTACTTGGCAAAATCTATACGAGGAATTTGTAAGTTTTAAGTTTGAAAAGTTAAATACCATAAGTAAAAAAGCTGAGCCTGATAAGACTGCACAGGATAAAGTTAAAAAAATAAGAGATGAAGTTAAAAAGAAGATAAATGGAATTGTAGAAGATGTTTTTAGCTTTAGTCCTGAGGAAAACAATAGGGCTCTTAGACAGCTATATCCAATGATGAAAAGTCTGTGTGACCTAGTTATAGCTTTTGATATGAAGTATAAAGAAAGAAAAAAAGAAAGAGGAATACTAGACTTTAATGATTTGGAGCATTTTACTCTAGAAATTTTGACAGTGGAAAATAATCACGGTGAAGTAGAGACCTCTGAGGTTGCTTATAGGTTTAGAGAACAATATGAAGAAGTGCTGGTGGATGAATATCAAGACAGCAACTTGGTACAAGAAGTGCTTATAAATATGGTGTCTAGAAAATATACAGATAAGCCAAATGTATTTATGGTTGGTGACGTAAAGCAGAGTATTTATAGGTTTAGGCAGGCAGAGCCAGGTTTATTCCTTGAAAAGTACAATAGCTATTCAAAGGAATCTGGAGAAAATAATAGAAAAATAATGCTCTACAAAAACTTTAGAAGCAGAGAAGGTGTAATTGAAGGGGTAAACTATATTTTTAAGCTTATAATGTCTAAAAATATAGGTGAGCTGGAGTATACAGAGGAAGAAGCGTTAAACTTAGGCGCAAGCTTTATGGAAAATGAAGACCCAAATACAACTGTTGGAGGACCTGTAGAGCTTCATTTAATGGAGAAGAAAAGCTCAAGAAAAGAAAGGACATTAGAGGACAGCGAAGAAGAGCAGGAAGAAGCAGCTGAAATCACTGAAGAGGAAGATATAGATAATGTTCAGCTTGAGGCAAGGCTGGTTGCAAAGAGAATAAAAGACCTAATGACTACTGATTCAGAAGGTAAGAGATTTAAAGTATATGACAAAATCACCAATGATTATAGGCCAGTACAATATAGAGATATAGTAATATTGCTTCGTGCTACTGCCAGTTATGCTCCAGTATTTATGGAGGAGCTAGAAGGCTATGGAATACCAGTGTATGCTGATGCTGACAGCGGTTATTTTGAAACTATAGAAATAAAAACAATGATGTCTCTGCTTCAGATTATAGATAATCCAAGGCAGGATATACCACTGCTTGCAGTACTACGTTCACCTATATTTTCTTTTACTCCAGAGGAGCTTATAGATATTAGAACAGCTAATAAAGAAGTATCTTTATATGAAGCACTTAAAGAACTGATAGTAAGGTTTGAAAATAATGATTTAGAAGAAAGAGATACTGAAGCAGCTGCTAAAAAGTCAATTGAATTTACTCACAAGCTGAAGATTTGGAGAAAAAAATCGCAGCATATGGCAATAGATGAATTGATATGGTATTTATATACGGATACAGGATACTATGGGTATGCAGGTGCTATGCCAGGGGGAGTACAAAGACAAGCAAATCTGAAGATATTATTTGAAAGAGCGAGGCAGTTTGAAAAAACTAGCTATAGGGGCTTATTTAACTTTGTCAACTTTATAAATAAGCTGAAAACAAGCAGCGGCGATATGGGAAGTGCAAAAGTTCTAGGTGAAAATGAAAATGTAGTAAGAATAATGAGTATACATAAAAGTAAAGGCTTGGAGTTTCCTATAGTGTTTGTATCAGCCTGTGGTAAGAATTTCAACATGATGGACATGAATAGACCTATACTATACCATCAAAAGCTAGGACTTGGTCCTAATTATGTTGATCCTGAGATAAGAATAACCTATCAAACCCTTTTAAAACAAGCTTTAAAGAAAAAAGTTAAGTTCGAGAGTCTTTCAGAGGAAATGAGGGTGCTGTATGTAGCATTTACAAGGGCAAAAGAAAAGCTGATAGTAACTGGAGCAGTAAATAATCTAGAAGCTGCAGCAGTTAAGTGGTGCTCATATATGGATACAGAGGACTTTAAGGTGCCAGAATACGGAATTTTAAAGGGAAAAAGTTATCTAGATTGGATAGGCCCAGCTCTTGCTAGGCACCAGGATGGAGGCATAATTAGAGAACTTGCAGGAATAAGCGACAAGGGTGTTAATATAATCCAGGATAAGTCACAATGGCAACTACATTTGTGGAAAAAAGAAGACATTCTTGTGGATGAAGAAATTGGGCTTGTGGATAAATTAGAGGAATTTAATGAAGTTATGGAAGAAAGGCTTGAAGAACCGGATATTTCAAATGAGGTTCTTGCTGATTTAGAAAGGGAAATGACAGAAAGTGATTATAAGGAAGAAGTATATAGAAGACTAAATTGGGAGTATCCTTATAAAAGGGCAGCAGGTATACCAGCAGTTGTTACAGTAAGTGAGCTTAAAAGACTTGAAAATGCAGTCTTCTCTGGAGAATATACTGCGAAAATTACAACTCCAGTGCTATCTAGAAAACCAAGATTCATGGAGGAGAAAAAGGGTTTAAGTGGAGCTGAAAAAGGTACTGCAGTGCATGCTGTAATGCAGCATTTAAATTTAAATAATATTTCCTTGGAAGCCATAAGAGATAAAATATGTGAGATGAGGGCTTTAGAACTTCTAACAGAAGAACAAGCAAGTTCTGTAAATGCTGAAAAAATATTTCGCTTTTTTGGTAGTGAAATTGGTGAGAGGATGCTAAAAGCAAAGGATACTGTAAAAAGAGAAGTTCCTTTTAGTATAAAGCTTAAGAGTACAGAAGTTGATAAAAGCCTTCCGGAAGAAATCTATGGGAACGAAATGCAGCTGCTTCAAGGAGTTATAGATTGCTATTTTGAAGAAGATGATGGAATAATACTCCTAGACTATAAAACGGATTATGCTACAGAAGATAATATGGAAGAAATAAAACAGAGATACAAAAAACAGATTTATTATTATGATTTAGCACTAAATAGAATCTTAGGTAATCCTTCTAAAGAAAAGTATATTTATTTATTTAGTAATGGTCAGATATTAAAATACTAATTGATAATTATTATTAATAGATATATAATATTAGTATAAGGGTGATTAGTTTTTAGGAGTGATGAAAATGAAGGTTAAAAATACTAAGATATCTATAATTGGAGCAGGTTTTGTTGGTTCTACTACAGCATATGCTATTATGAATGGTGGTTTGGCTTCCGAAATAGTAATTGTGGACTTGAATAAAGATAAGGCAGAAGGGGAAGCAATGGACCTTTCTCATGGCTCGTCCTTTGTAATGCCTGTAAAGATTACCGCAGGCGGTTATGAAGATACTAAAGATTCAGATATAGTCATAATTACCGCAGGAGCAGCTTCAAAGCCAGGAGAAACTAGGCTTGATTTGATAAATAGGAATTTTGCAATTTTTAAATCCATAATTCCAGAGATAGTAAGATACAGCCCAGAATCAATTTTACTGGTGGTATCAAACCCTGTAGATGTGTTGAGTTATATTACTTATAAGCTTTCTGGATTTCCAAAGGAAAGGGTTATTGGATCGGGTACAGTTCTTGATACTTCAAGACTAAAATATCTCCTAGGTGAGCACTTTAATGTGGATGATAGAAATATTCATACTTACATTATGGGAGAGCATGGAGACTCAGAAATTGTAACTTGGAATTTAACAAGCATAGCGGGCATGGGTGTAGAAGAGTACTGCAAGAACAATTGCAATAAATGTGATGGAAATCTCAAATATAAAATACAAGAGAATGTTAAAAATTCTGCCTACCATATAATTGAGAAAAAAGGAGCTACCTATTATGCTGTAGGACTTGCAATTCGAAGAATAGTAGAAGCTATTTTGAGAGATGAAAATTCCATCCTCACTGTATCAACTTTGATGGAAGGCAATTATGGCATTGATGACATATATATTGGAGCTCCAAGTATTGTTGGTGCCAGTGGTGTAAAAAAGGTGCTTGAAGTGCCGCTTTATGACAATGAAGCAAAGGCTCTTAAGGAATCAGCTGATAAGCTTAAAAAAGTGCTAAGTGAAGCACAAATTTAATGAATTTACCCCAATCTATTAAGATTGGGGTTTTGTTTTAAAAAATATATTTATAAAAGCATAAAATGGTATAATAGTGTTATAAAAGCTGATTTCTATGGATATTTTATTAAGAGAGTGAAACGAGAAGGGATGGTACAAGAAGATATGGATTTTAAAAATATAAATGAGTTTCAAGCAGGTGAAAGAATAGATGGGTTTTTTCTTGTAAAATCTGTGGAGTGTAAGACTTCCAGCAATGGCAAGAGATATCTTGACTTTAATTTAGGAGACAAGACAGGGGAAATAAATGCTAAGCTCTGGGAGCTTGCTGATGGAGATGATAAAAGATATTCTGAAAATACCCTTATAAAGGTTAGAGGAATGGTAAATCTTTGGCAGAATGTTCTTCAGTTAAAGATTGAAAAGGTTAGAGAAAGTATTCCTTCAGATGGAGTTAAGATTGATGATTTTGTTCCTGTAGCACCTCTTGAGCCTGAATTTATGTATAGTGAAATAATGAATTATGTAATGGCCATGAAGAATGAGGATATTAAAAATATCGTCAGCTACGTGTTAGAAGAAAACAAAGAAAAGCTTATGTATTATCCAGCAGCTAAAAAAAATCACCACTCTATAAAGTCAGGGCTTCTATATCATGAATTAACTATGCTAAGAATAGGTGAAAGTCTTGCGAAAATTTATACCTATGTGAATACGGACTTATTATACGCAGGAATTATACTTCATGATTTAGAAAAGCTTCATGAAATGGAATCAAGTGTACTAGGAATAGTTAGCGAATATACGGTACAGGGTCAACTTTTAGGGCATATAGTTCAAGGAATAAAGAATTTAGAAGTGATTGGTGAAAACCTTGGGGCAGATAAAGAAATTGTTATGCTGCTGCAGCATATGATACTTTCTCACCATTATGAACCTGAGTTTGGAAGCCCTGTGAAGCCTATGATTCCTGAAGCAGAATTATTGCATCATATTGATATAATCGATGCTAGAATGTTTGATATGAAAAAGGCTTTAGGTGATACTGAAGCTGGAAGTTTTTCAGAGAGAATTTGGTCTCTTGAGGGAAGAAAAGTTTATAAAACAGCTATGGAAAATGAATAAAATTTAAGGTGCATTTACAACTTTCAAATCAAAAGTATGAAAAATTGATTTGAAAGTTGCAAATTTCTCAATAAAGATTTGAGAAATTTTTTTAATAGTAGTATAATAGATGTGAAAACGTTACATCCACAACATAAAGAAGGAGTGAATTATATGTCAAAAGTAGTAGAAAGATTATTAAAGTACGTAAGTTTTGATACTAAGGCAGATGACGATTCTAATACTGTACCAACTACTCCAGGACAAATAGTTTTAGCTAAGGAGTTAGTAAAAGAACTTGAGGAAATTGGAATGCAAGATGTATCTGTAGATGAAAATGGATATGTTATGGCAACTCTTCCTTCAAATATGGATAAAAAGGTTCCAAGCATTGGTTTTATAGCTCATATGGATACAAGCCCTGATATGAGTGGTACAAATGTTAAGCCACAATTTGTTGAAAACTATGATGGTGGAGACATTGTATTAAACAAGGAATTAAACATAGTACTTTCACCAAAAGACTTCCCAGAATTAAAGGAATCCATAGGTGAAACACTTATAACTACTGATGGTACAACACTTCTTGGAGCAGATGATAAGGCTGGTATAGCTGAGATAATTACTGCAATAGAATATTTAATTCAGCATCCAGAAGTACCTCATGGAGAAATAAGAGTAGGATTTACTCCAGATGAAGAAGTTGGAAGAGGTCCACTTCATTTTGATGTAAAGAAATTCAATACAGAATTAGCATATACTATGGATGGAGGAGCTATTGGAGAGCTTGAATGTGAAAACTTCAACGCTGCAGCTGCAAAAATAACAGTTGAAGGAAGAAATGTTCACCCAGGCTATGCAAAAAATAAAATGGTTAACTCCATGCTTATAGCAAATGAAATTATAAGCTTATTCCCAGAACTAGAAACTCCACAAGCAACAGAAGGTTATGAAGGCTTCTATCACTTAAATTCCATAAATGGTGGTGTTGAATCTACAGTACTTAGCTACATAATAAGAGACTTTGATGAAGAGAACTTCGCAAAGAGAAAGCAATTCATTGTAGATATGGTAGAATACTTAAACAAGAAGTATAACAATAGAATTAAACTAGAATTAAGAGACCAATATAAGAACATGAAAGAAAAAATCGAGCCTGTTCAATATGTAGTAGACAATGTAATAAAGGCTATGGAAGAAACAGGTATAAAGCCATTAATTCGTCCAATAAGAGGAGGAACCGATGGAGCTACAATATCCTTCATGGGAATTCCTACTCCAAACATATTTGCTGGAGGATTAAACTTCCACGGTAAATACGAGTATGTTCCAGTATCTTCAATGGAAAAGGCAGTAGAACTTATATTAAAGATAGTTGAAATATACACTAGATAATAATGAATAACTAATTAATAACCTTAGGCGAAAGATTTTCGTCTAAGGTTATTTTTATATACTTTTAAAATAGCAATTGACATATTTTACAAAAAGTATTAAGATTTAGTAAAGATTACATATGTAATCGATATTCGAAAGGGATGATTAAATGAAGGAGATACCTGCTATATCTGATGCTGAATGGGAAGTTATGAAAGTAGTATGGGGGAAGTATCCAATTACTGCAGGTGAGATAATTTCAGTTATGGAAAATCAAAAGGATTGGAAGCCTAAAACAATTAAAACGCTGATAGGCAGACTGGTAAAAAAGGATGTGCTTGGGTACGAAGAGAAGCAACGAGTATATTGTTATTATCCATTGATTAGTCAAGAGGATTGCATACAAAAGGAAAATAAGTCTTTTATTAAAAGAGTTTATAATGGTGCTGTAAAATCTATGCTTGTTAATTTTATTAATGACAGTGAACTAACTGAGGAAGATGTAAGGGAGCTTCAAAAATTATTGCAAGAAAGGGAAGAAAATTAATGGGGAAATTCTTTACTGAATTTATTATTATATTTCTATGGATTTTAAGGGCATCCTGTATAGCATCTATACTAATTGTCTGTGTAGCAATACTTAGAAAAATGTTTAAGGATAAATTAGCAGTAGAGTTTAATTACTTGCTCTGGATTATTATTTTCCTAAGATTAGTTGTACCAATGTTTCCACAGAGTAAGTTTTCTGTTTTTAATTACATAGAGCGTGCTTCAGAGAAACCAGCAGTAATATATAGTGATACACAAAGTTATTATGAAACTAAAAACAATGAAAGAGATACTACTATTAATTCATTATTTATAGACAAGTCAAAGGAACCAGTGGTAATTGATAATTCGGAAGGAATAAATAAATACCTATTTCTTAAATATGGTTTTATACTATGGATTTTAGGAATAAGTATATTGGCAGCAGTATATTTAGCTATGAGAATAATATTTAGCATAAAACTTATGCTAGATAAAACTAATGTGAAGGATAGTAGAATTGAAATTCTAGAGAGAGGTAAAAAAAGAGTAGGATACTATAAAAATATTAAACTATTAGAAAGTAATATAGTTAAAAGTCCATGTATCTATGGTGTTTTTAAACCAAAGATATTAATACCTTATAATTTAGCTGCGAGTTTAAGTGATAAGGATTTAGAAAATATTTTTATTCATGAAATATCTCATATGAAAAGAAGAGATACACTAAGAATTTACTTAACTCAGATTATTTTGGTAGTGCATTGGTTTAATCCCCTTGTATGGTATGCTTACAAAATGTTTAGAGAAGATACGGAGTTATGCTGCGATAATAAAGCCCTTAATAAATTAGATAATGGTGAAGTTAAAAACTATGGCATAACAATAATAAAACTTATGAGTAAGTTTACTTCTAAGTCTAAAATAGCTGCAACAGTAGGGGCTTTGGGTACAAAACATGAGAGTAAGAGACGAATAAAAATGATAAGCAAATATAAAAGAATAACTGCTAAGAATGCAATTTATGGAACAATTTTAGTACTAGTTTTTGCTATGACTACACTTACAGATTCTAAGGCATTAGGGATTGAAAAATATAGAAATATTGATAATATAAATGTTCAATTTATAGAGGATAAAGAAGTGTTGGGGAATTGGGAGAGTATAGACTTTGTTCCAAGTATAGAAAGCTTTAATTTAGATAAAAACTATTGGAACAAAGAAATATTGAATTTTAATATTCAATTTAATAGAGATGGAAGTACGCAAAATAGTTGGTTGACTTGGACTAAAGGGCTTATAATGCATCATGGAGATAAGACTGCAAGTAAATACTATATAAAAGAAATTGAAGGAAATAAATATTTATTTATGGAATGGAAGAGCGGGGATTACATATATAGAGGAGAGATTACAGGATATTATGTTTTGAAAAAGGCAAATTAGACATAATATGAGGGGGTAAAAATGGAATTATTGAGAACGGTAAATTTAACAAAGACTTATGGCTTTAAAGAAACTGCAGTGAAGGCACTTAAGCCTACAGATCTTGAAATTAGAAAAGGTGAATTTACTGCAATAATTGGACCAAGTGGTTCAGGTAAGAGTACGCTACTTCACCTTTTAGCAGGACTTGATAAGCCTTCTGCTGGACAAGTGTATATTAATAGTACAAATATATATTCTATGAGCGAAAAAGAATTATCTAGATTTAGAAGGAGAAACATAGGGTTTATTTTTCAGTTTTTTAACCTTATACCTATATTGAATGTGGAAGAAAACATTAAATTACCGCTCTTAATGGATAGGAAAAAGGTAGATCAAGATTATATAGATGAGCTTATGGGGACTCTTGGACTAAAGGATAGGAGGAAACATCTGCCAGGAGAAATATCTGGAGGGCAACAGCAAAGGGCATCTATAGCAAGAGCACTAGCTAATAAACCTTCTATTATTTTTGCAGATGAGCCTACAGGGAATTTGGATAGCAAGAATAGTGCTGAGGTATTGGAACTTTTAACTCACTCAATTATTAAATTTAATCAAACACTTGTCATAATAACTCATGATCCTAATGTAGCTAGATGTGCTAATAGAATTATAACTTTAGCTGATGGCGATATCATAGAGGACAAGAGGGTGAACCTATGAAAAGTTTTTGGTCACTAATACCAAGGAGAATGCTTAAGAGCAAGAAAAATGCCTTTTATGTGGGTATAGGAATAATATTATCTATTTCTTTGATTATAGCTATGAATATTATGATTGATGGATTAATGAAAGATGCATATAAAAGAGGCATAGAAGAGGATGGGGGTACTTATGACGTCTTCTTATATTCCCCTGACAAAAAAAATGTAGAGAAGCTAAAGAAGGATGAAGTAGTGGAGAAACTTTCAAGTCTTGCTTATTTAGGAAAATATAAAGTTCCTAACACTAAATATGAATTAGAGATTGATGGATGCGAAAATAACCTTGGGGATTTTCTTAATCTAAAGCTATTACAAGGCAAATATCCAGAAAAAGATAATGAGATAATTATAGAGGATTGGATTTTGGATAGTATGCCCCAAAAGTATCATATTGGTGATAAAGTAAAACTTAATTTAGAAATAGGTAGTAATAAAAAGAAAAATGAAGATAAAGAATTTGTGCTAACAGGTATTTTTAATCATAAATTCACTACCAATCAAGAAAAAAATAAAGGAAGTGCATATGTTACTGAAAAATATGTTGAAGATACAATAGCAGCAAAGGATACTTTTTATAAAGGATACTTTGCTGTGAATAAGAAATATCCTATACAAATGGGTGTACAGTTCATAATGGGTTCTAATGAATACAATCAATTAGAACTACATACTAATTATGGCCGAGTAATATATTATGAAGGAATGAAAGCTTTTAATAAACTCAGTAATATATTAAGTGTGGTTTTATGTATAGTAGCAAGTATTATAATCTATAACATATTTAATATGTCTGTTACAGAGAGGATTATAGAGCTAGGTATGTTAAGAGCCATAGGTGCATCTCCCGTGGAAATAGAAGTACTGGTTTTAGGTGAAGGCCTGATACTAGGCCTTATATTTATTCCCATTTCAATTATAGTTGGAAATGTTGTTATGAGAAGTATTATAAATATTGCTGTAGGAAATAAGATTTTCACTGATATAACTTACATACCATATAAGGCTATTATTTCCTCTGTAGTGGTAGGCATTTCTACAATACTGCTAGGTACATATTTTCCTGCCAAAAAGGCATCTAAAATATCCGCTATGGAAGCAATTAATTCTAATAACAATTTACAATTAGAAGGTTCAAATGTAAATGAAAATTCAAAAATTAATAAGTTTATAAATAAAAAGGCTAGCTTTACCACTAGTATGGGATATCTAAATTTACATAGAAATAAAAAGAGAGGGCGTTCTACTATTGTTTCATTGACTATATGTATAATAATGTTTATATTTGTGGGTTATTTGATACGCTGCTCCACTAATTCATCAAAAAGCATTAGGGAATCTGTAGGAGGAGATTTTGCAATAGTTGCAGCTGCTAAAGATAACCCCAATGGTGCACTTTATGATGAGGATATCAAATTGATTAGTGAGATAAATGGTATAGATAAAATAAATAAAGTAAAGAGTTCTAGTACAATAATGCAAATACCCAAAGATGCAATCACTAGTGAAGGATATAATATTCTCTCTAAACAGATGCTTGGTGATGATAGGTATGACTTCCAAAAGGGGAGATATAGGTTTAAAGGTATAGAAGTATATGGATATACTAGTGATAAATTAAATGAACTAAATAAATACTTGGATAAAGGTGAAATCAATGAAAAGGAACTTCTAGAAAAGCCAATAGCTATAGTAGGTCAAAATCTAAACTATAGCAATAATACTAAGCTAAAAGTTGGGGACAAAATTGAACTACAGTATTGGGAGTATGCTCCTGATGGCAGAAATATTAAAACTGATACAACTACCTTTACTATTGGAGGATTATTAAAAGCAGATTTTAAAACCACTTCTCCTAATGAACAAAATGTTATATTTACAAGTGAAAAAGTTGCAGAGAAGTATCTTTATATTAAAGGATATGAAAAAGTTAGTTTTAATTTGAAAAAAAATGCAAATTACAATGAAGTTGAAAAAGAACTCAAGGATAAGCTCAGTAAATATCGTAATTTAGAACTAGTATCCTATAGAGAAGAACTAGAAAAAGCTAAGAAGAAAGATATTAAGGTGACTTTAATAACCTATGGATTTGTAGCAGTATTAGCTATTGTTAGTATTATTAATTTATTTAATATAATGAGTATGAATATAATGATAAGAAAAAGAGAAATTGGAATGCTAAGAGCTGTTGGACTGGGAAACGATGAAGTTGGAAAAATGATAGCTGCTGAAGGATTATTTTATGGAGTTTCATCTGCATTTTGGGGTACTGTATTGGGATATATAATTAATTATCTATTCTTTTTACTGGCTAGAAAATCTTTAACAAGTGGAATGACATGGAGTATATCTATAAGCAATATTTTGGCTATCTGGGCAGCAGTAGTATTAATATGTTATTTAGCTGCAAGACATGGTACGAAAAAATTATTTACGTCTAGTATTGTTGAAGATATTAAAGTAGTAGAGTAATAATAATTTCCACAAAGGTTTTTAGTTAACTGCATGGTTGTTTTTATTTTATTTAGGGGGGATTTAAAATGAAGAGAGGTTTTATAGGAGTAATTATTTTATCCTTGCTACTAACTTGCTCCTGTACGCAAAAGGCAAAAACGGCGGATGTAAAACAGAGTGATAGTAAAGTTGAACTTGGTATTGTAAGGCATCCGCCAGCAGCAAGCTACTCAAGGGGAAAAATGACAGGACTTCCAAGCTTTAATCCAAACTCTGAGGATAACTGGCAAGTGGATTTGAGAAGCTATGATATTAGTGATTTATCATTAGCTGATAGATTAAAAGATTTAAAATATGCTGACTTTGATAGTAAAACTGTTTGGCCAAAGAATTTACCTAAAGAATTTGATAAGGATAAGATTATGGAACTTGGAAAGAATCCTGGTCTTGGCATTAGAGAACTCCACAGCAAAGGTATTACTGGAAAAGGAGTCGGAGTAGCTATAATTGACCAGCAGCTTTTAGTAGATCATACAGAATATAAGGACAGATTAAGGTATTATGATGAAATACATATTGATAATGGTACTCCAGCACAAATGCATGGTCCAGCTGTAGCTTCAATAGCTGTAGGAAAAAATGTGGGCGTTGCACCAGAAGCAGACTTGTATTACATTGCTGAAACACATGGAGATTTTAAAGATGGTGGATTTGACTGGGATTTCACTTGGCTTGCTAAATCTATCGATAGAATTTTGGAGGTAAATAAAAGCCTTGAAAACGATAAAAAAATAAGGGTAATATCCATATCCGTGGGGTGGAGCAAAGAGCAAAAGGGATACAAAGAAGTAACTGAAGCAGTTAAAAGAGCAAAAAAAGAAGGAATTTTAGTAGTATCATCATCAATACATGAAACCTATAAATTTAATTTTCAAGGCTTAGGAAGAGATATACTCAATGACCCAGAAAGTCCTAGTTCTTATGAACCCGGAATCTTTTGGAAGAATGAGTATTTAAAGAAGCCTGATCTGTTAAAGACAAGTGATTATTTGCTTATACCTATGGATTCAAGAACTGTAGCAAGCCCAACAGGAGAGGAAGACTATGTTTTTTATAGAAATGGAGGCTGGAGTTGGTCAATACCATATATTTCAGGCTTATATGCTCTTGCTTGCCAAGTAAATCCAGATATCACTCCTGAAAAGTTTTGGGAAGCAGCTTTAAGTACTGGGGATATTATTGATTATAAAAATGATAATAAAACTTATAAGTTTGGAACCATAGTAAATCCAAAGAAGCTTATGGATAAGATAGAAAAGAAGTAGATATGTTAAGGGCTCGCTGTGCAGCTGATTATTTTGTTAGCTGTACAGCGGCCTTTTTTATGTAAGGGGTAAGTCCTTATGTATATAGCAAAATTAAAGCCTTATTCAATAAAGCATATAGGGAATAAAGTTTAAGAGCATCATTTTCAGATAATATAGACACTTTCAAAAATATTTTTATATTACTATTGCATAACGTTTACAAACGGTGTATTATATAGTTAACCGATTTAGTAAACCGTTTCACTAAAATAATTACTAAAGGAGAGGGTTTAGAATGAATAGAATTTGCGTGCTTGGAAGCATGAATATGGATATAGTATTAAAAGTAAAAAATATGCCTCAGGTTGGGGAAACTATAATGTCAAAGTCTATGGAAAAGATAGCTGGCGGAAAAGGTGCAAATCAAGCTGTAGCTGCTAAGAGAAGCGGTGCAGAGGTATATATGATAGCCAAGGTTGGCAGAGATGATAACGGTATGATTTTAACAGAAGAACTTGAGAAAGATAATATTGATGTGAGATATGTTTTTAAAGATGACAAAGAACCTACAGGAATGGCAATTATTAATGTAGACGATAATGGGGATAATTCAATTATAGTGGTTTCTGGTGCTAATATGGCAATAAACAGTAATGAGATAAACAGTACTGAAGGTGCAATAGAAGAGTCAAATATAGTTATTACTCAATTTGAAACTCCAATGGATATGTCAATAGAAGCTTTCAAATTAGCAAAAAAGCATGACAAGCTTACTATTTTAAATCCAGCACCAGCTAGAGAAATAGATGATGAACTTCTTAAATATACAGATATAATAATTCCAAATGAAACAGAGGCAGCACTTTTAACAAATATAGAAGTTAAAGATTTAGACAGTGGAAAGAGAGCAGCTGAAGAGTTTTTCAAAAAGGGTGTTAAATGTGTAATAATCACTCTTGGTGAAAAAGGAGCAGCTGTAATAACAAAGGAAAACAGTGAAATAGTGCGTGCATATAAGGTTGAAGCAATTGATACTACAGCAGCAGGTGATAGCTTTATAGGAGCACTTTCTTCCACTATAGATGCAGAAAATTTAAGTTTTGAAGATATAAAGGCTGCGGTTCGGTTCGGAAATAAGGTTTCATCAATTGCAGTACAAAGAAAAGGTGCACAGCCATCAATACCATACTTAAACGAAGTACTTGATATTTATAAGGAGGCCTAAAATGAAAAAGACAGCTTTGTTAAATAGCGATATATCAGAAGTAATATCAAAAATGGGGCATACAGATGAAATAGCTATAGGGGATTGTGGACTGCCAATACCTGATGAAACAAGAAGAATAGATGTAGCTCTTATTAAGGATATACCAAGTTTTATACAAACTCTTAAAGTTGTTCTATTGGAACTTCAAGTAGAAGAGGCAATAATTGCAGCAGAAACAAAGGACATAAATCCTAAGGTGTATAGCGAAATTCAGCAGTGCTTAGAAAATGTGAAAATAACATTTATATCCCATGAAGAGCTAAAACAAGAGCTTAAAAAATGTAAAGCAGTTATAAGAACAGGAGAGCAAACTCCATATGCAAATATTATTTTGAAGTCAGGAGTTGTCTTCTAAGGGAGGATAAAGATATGAAAGAGCAAAAGCCAATGCTTAAAATGACAAAAATAACAAAGTCTTTTCCAGGAGTTAAGGCCCTTGAGGATGTAAACCTTACTGCATTTGGCGGAGAGATTACAGCTCTTATGGGGGAAAATGGTGCTGGTAAATCAACTCTTATGAAGATATTAAGTGGTGTTTATAAGAAAGATTCTGGAACCATAGAAATAGATGGAGAAGAAGTACAAATTACTGGTATTAAGGAAGCAGAATCGCTTGGGGTTACAATAATCCACCAAGAGTTAAGTGTACTGCCAAACCTTACAGTAGCAGAAAATATATTTTTAGGTAATGAAAAAACAAATAAGTTTACTGGAAGAATAGAAAAAAGGCTTATAAACGAAAGAAGCAAGATGTTTTTAGACCAGATTGGCTGTAAGATAGACCCTTCTACTTTAGTAAAGAATATCAGCGTAGGAGAAAAGCAAATGATCGAAATTGCTAAGGCTCTTACTAAAAATTCTAAAATAATTATAATGGATGAGCCAACTACAGCCTTAACTGATGTAGAAACTAAAAAACTATTTGAGGTAATAAAAAGCTTAAAGGAAAAAGGAATTGCAGTCATCTATATATCCCATAGAATGGAAGAGATTTTTGCAATATGCGATAAGGTAGTTGTTTTAAGAGATGGAAAGTATGTTGGAGAAGAAAGAGTTAAGGATATAGATAATGATAAGTTAATCAATATGATGGTTGGAAGAAATATTGAGGAACAGTTCCCATATAAGGAATATAAAAAGGGCCAAGTGCTTTTAGAAGTTAAAAACTTAAATTATGGAAATATAGTAAAGGATGCATCACTTGCAGTAAAAGCCGGAGAAATACTTGGTGTTGCAGGGCTTATGGGGTCAGGAAGAACTGAACTTGCTAAAACTATATTTGGAGAGTATAAAGCTACTTCTGGAGAGATATATGTTGAAGGTAAGAAGGTAAAAATTAATTTTACTAGAGATGCAATTAACAATGGAGTTTGTTATCTATCAGAAGATAGAAAAAAAGAAGGCTTAGTTTTAGGAATGTCCGTTGGTAGAAACATGACTTTAAGCAATATAGAAAAGTATGAAAATAAATTTAAACGTATTGACCAAAATGCTGAGAGTAAAGACGTAGAGGAATACATTAAAAAACTTAAGGTTAAGACACCAAGCAGTGCACAACTTATTAAAAATTTAAGTGGTGGCAATCAGCAGAAGGTAATACTTGCTAAGTGGCTCCTGGTAGCACCAAAGGTTTTAATCATCGATGAGCCTACTAGAGGTATAGATGTAGGAGCAAAGAAGGAAATATACGAATTATTAAATGAATTAAAATCCATGGGAAAAGCAATAATTATGATTTCTTCAGACTTGCCGGAAGTATTAGGGATAAGCGATAGAATTATAGTTATGAGCGAAGGAAAAATATCCGGAGAGCTTGCTCGTGAGGATGCAAATCAAGAATCTGTAATGAAGCTAGCCGTAGGAATAAAATAGTTAACGAAAGAGAGGATTTTCTTATGAAGAATAGTATAAAAGGAAATTTAGTTAAATATAAATCACTTCTAGCATTCTTTGTGCTATGTATCATTATATCAGTAATTACACCTAGATTCTTGACAGTATCTAATATTACAAATGTACTAACTCAGGTTTCTGTAAACGCTGTAATAGCTATAGGTATGACCTTCGTAATTCTAACAGGAGGCATAGATCTTTCAGTTGGTTCAATTCTAGCAATAGCTGGAGCCTTAGCAGCATCAGTTGTAAAGACTAACGGAAATGTACTTTTAGCAGTAATCGTTGCAGTAATAGTTGGTGGAGCCATAGGGTTAATTAATGGTCTATTAGTATCAAAGGGAAAGGTTCAAGCCTTTATTGTAACACTTGCATCAATGACAATATTAAGAGGAGTAACCTATGTATTTACCAATGGAACTCCAATATCAGGATTAAATAATGCATTTAGTGCAATTGGAAATAAAAAAATGGGTGTACTCCCAGTACCAGTGTTGATTATGGCTGTGGCAGTATTAATTGCATACTATCTACTAAGTCAAACTAAGTTTGGAAGATATTTATATGCATTAGGTGGTAATGAAGATTCAGCAAGACTTTCTGGTATAAATACAGACAAAATAAAAACTTGGGTATATGTAGTATCAGGTATTGCAGCAGCAATAAGTGGTGTAATTATCACAAGCAGAATAGGTTCAGCTTCTCCTAATGCTGGTTCAGGCTTTGAGCTTGATGCCATTGCAGCAGTAGTAATAGGTGGAACAAGTCTTTCTGGTGGAGAAGGAAGTGTAGTTGGCACTATAATAGGTGCCCTAATAATAGGAGTTTTAAACAATGGATTAAACCTTATGAACGTTTCACCCTTCTATCAGTCAATAGTTAAGGGCTTGGTTATATTAATAGCCGTACTTTTAGATAAAAAGAGCAATAAATCAAGATAAATATTTAGATAAAAACACGGGTAATATAATGCTAGTATTTCATTAATATTGTAAGCAATAAAAAAATATATATTATAAACAATAGGGAGGAAGTAAAATGAAAAGAAGAAGTTTAAAGCTATTATCCTTATCAGTTGTATCTATGTTATTAGTAGGCAGCCTTGTAGGTTGTTCACAGCAGAAGGAAAGCACAACTACTGCTACTAAAAAGCTTGGTATGGTTATATCAACCTTAAACAATCCATTCTTCGTTTCCATGAAGGACGGTGCTGAGAAAAAGGCTAAAGAATTAGGCTACACTCTTGTAGTTTTAGATTCACAAAACGACTCAGCTAAAGAAAGATCAAACGTAGAAGACTTAATGCAGCAAGGTGTTACAGCAATTATTATAAACCCTACAGATAGTGATGCAGTAAAAAATTCTATTCAAGTTGCTAATGATAAGAAAGTTCCAGTTATTACTGTTGACAGACAAGCAAATGGTGGAGATGTAGTTTGCCACGTAGCATCAGATAACGTTAAGGGTGGAAGCATGGCAGCAGATTTCATATTAGATCAATTAAAGACTAAATCAGATATAAAGATAGTTGAACTTCAAGGAATACCAGGAGCTTCTGCTACAAGAGATAGAGGAGCTGGTTTCCACAAGGTTGTAGACGGAAAAGCTAATGTTAAAGTAGTTGCAAGCCAAGCAGCAGATTTTGATAGACAAAAGGGACTATCTGTAACTGAAAATATAATTCAAGCTACACCAGCTTTTGATGCAGTGTTCGCTCATAATGATGAAATGGCTTTAGGGGCAGTAAAAGCATTAAAAGCAGCTAACAAAAACGTTATAATAGTAGGCTTTGATGGAAATAAGGATGCTGTAGATGCTGTTAACAGTGGAGATATGGCAGCTACAATAGCACAACAACCAGACTTAATGGGTTCAATGGCAGTGGACAATGCAGTTAAGGTTACTAAAGGTGAAACAGTACCAAAACAAATACCAGTAGAACTTAAGATAGTTAAAAAGTAATTATAAGCAAATAATATTTCATCCCCCTTTAAATAAATAGTTAGGGCTCCACTTTTAAAGTGGGGCTTTAATTTTAAAAACTAGATGAATTGTATACAAAAAATAGAAAAAATATGTTTTAATAGTAAATAGAGAAAAATATGCAGGGACTTGAGGGGATAAAAATGAAGAAGGCAACATTAGCAGATATAGCACAAAAAGCAAACGTTTCCAAAGCTACGGTATCTATGGTACTTAATAATAAAGAGATAAATGTAAGTGAAGCTACAAGACAAAGAATATATGATGCTGTAAAGGAACTAAACTATATTCCCAATACTGTGGCTAGAAGCCTGAGTACAAGAAAAACTGAGACTATAGGCATAGTATTACCTGATATTGAGAATCCTTTTTTCTCCGAAATGGCAAGAGCTATAGAGGATACCGCAGGAAAATTGAACTACAATGTTATATTTTGTAACTCAGATAATAATCAGGAAAAGGAAGAAAAGTACGTTAAGCTATTAATTAGCAAGCTTGTGGATGGAGTAATATTTGTTTCTGGAGGAAAAAGTGTAGAAAACCTTCATATGCTAGAAAACAATAATGTACCACTTGTTATAGTGGACAGATATATAGAATCATCAAAGGAATACAGCGGAGTCTTTTGCGCAAATGAAGAGGGGATTAGACTTGGAGTGGAGTATCTTTATAAAAATGGCAAAAAAAATATTGTGTTTGTAACAGGTTCTCAAAAGCTAAAAGTAGCAAAACTAAGATTAAAAGCCTTTGAAGAAGTTACAAAGGAACTTAACATATATAATGAAGAATTAATTTTCACAGGAGATTTCACTATAGATGGAGGCATAAAGGCAACAGAGGAAATAGTAAACTCTTCAAAAAACATAGATGCCATTTTTTACAGCAGTGATGTTATGGCTTTAGGTGGAATGAAGCTTCTAACTAGAAAAGGCTATAAAATTCCTGAGGATATAGCAGTAATGGGATATGACAATATAAGTATATCTAAGTTAATTGAACCTGAACTTACAACTGTTGCTCAGCCTATATATGATATGGGCAAAGAGGCCTGCAAGCTTTTAGTTGGAATTATAAATGGAGAAAGAAATAAAGAACTTATCATACTTAAACCTGAATTAATAGTCAGGGGCACCGTGTAGGCTGCAGTCACTTGAGTTTTTAGTTAATGATAGAATACAATATATATAAGAAATTCTTTAAATTTAGGTATAAGGGTGATGGGGATGAATGAATTTATCAGATTTGAGATAATTACAAGGGATAGATTGGGTATTACTGTTGAAATACTAGAAAAAATATATGATAGAAAAATTAACTTAATCTCCATGGAAGTTTTTTTTGAAAAAGTATGTGTAAAAATTGAAGAAATAGACAATGAAGAAAAAGAATTATTAAAGAGTGAATTATACCAGATTAAAGATGTTCTATCAATAAGCGAAATAGAATTGCTCTATCATGAGCGAGACGAGAAAAGGCTGCTTGAAGTAATTGATTCATTAGTTTCCAATAATGAAGAAGAAGCTTTTAAAGACATAATAGGCAGCAGTATACAAATTGAAAATGTAAAAAAGATGACTACAATTGTGGCTAAGAATAATTCCACTGTGCTTTTAAGAGGTGATAGCGGTACAGGAAAGGAATTGTTTGCAAGGGCAATTCATAATTTGAGTGAGAGAAAAAATAAAAGGTTTGTCACAATTAATTGTGCAGCTATACCAGAAAATTTGCTGGAAAGTGAATTGTTTGGATATGAAAAGGGCAGTTTTACCGGGGCAATGCAGAGTGGAAGGGAAGGGCTTTTTAAAGAAGCTGACGCAGGTACATTGTTTTTAGATGAAATTGGAGAACTTCCAATGTATCTTCAAGCAAAGCTTTTAAGAGTAATACAAGAAGGCAGCATTAGGAAAATAGGAAGCAATAAAGAGGAATATATTGATGTTAGGATAATATCTGCTACAAATAAAAAACTTGAAGAGATGATTGAAAATAAGGCATTTAGAGAAGACTTATACTATAGATTAAATGTGATACCTATGTATATACCTAAATTAAGTGAGCGCCTAGAAGATATTCCGAGTTTAGTACAATTCTTTATAGCAAAGTTTAATAAAAAACTGAAGAAGAATGTTAAGGGAGTAGAGCTGGAGTTTATAAATGCACTTATGCAATATTATTGGCCGGGAAATGTTAGAGAGCTTCAAAATGTAATAGAAAGAGCAATGAATTTGTGCGAAGGTGACATTCTAACTAAAAGGGAACTAATAATTGAGTTTGGAAACAAAAATAATGTTAATATAGATGTACCTATAAGCAATAAGGTAAATGAACAATTACCCCTTAAGGAATTAATGGAGCAGTGCGAAAAAGAAATAATTCGCAGGACTCTTAGTTCAAATAAAAGCTGCAGGAAAACTGCAAAGCTATTAGGGGTTTCTCATACAACAATAATAAACAAAGTTAAAAAATATGATATAAAATTGTAAAAAAATTATTCCACATGGAAAGAAAATATTCCACTTAAATATTAGAGTGGAATATTTTCTTTCCATTATTTTAATTAAATTTATTATAGAAGGCTTCTATGGAAGTCTTCTTTTTTTGCAAGCTCGCAAAATGAAGCTATTGCTGACAATTAAATCATTTGTTTAAACGTTTACAAAATTGGCACAATTGTTGCTTGAGATTACAGTATATATATTTAAATTGGGGGTAATTAAAATGGAAAATAAAGATTTAAAGAAAATGGGATTTGCTACAAGAGCAATTCATGGCGGACATAAACACGATCAATATGGGGCTTTAGCTACACCTATTCATCAGACAGCAACCTTTGTTTTTGATTCTGCTGAGCAGGGAGGAAAAAGGTTTGCACTTGAAGAAGATGGCTATATTTACTCTAGACTTGGAAATCCAACAAATACTCAATTAGAAGAAAAGATAGCAATGCTTGAAGGCGGAGAAGCTGCTGTTTCTACTGCTTCTGGTATTGGTGCAGTATCTTCAGCATTTTGGACTGCTTTAAAGGCTGGAGATCACGTAGTTTCGGCAAAAACATTATATGGATGTACTTTTGCTTACTTAAATCATGGAATATCCAGGTATGGAGTAGAGGTTACTTTTGTAGATACTACTGACCCTGAAAATGTAAGAAAGGCAATGAGACCAAATACTAAAGTTGTATATCTAGAAACACCTGCTAATCCAACTCTTGAAGTGGCAGATATTAAGGCAATAAGTGATATAGCGCACGAAAAAGAAGACTGTATAGTAATGGTTGATAATACTTTTTGCTCACCATATATCCAAAGACCACTTGAACTAGGAGCTGATGTAGTTATCCATTCAGGAACTAAGTTTATAAATGGACATGGTGATGTTATTTCGGGCTTTGTAGTTGGAAATGCCGAATTTATAAAGAATGTTAGATTATTTGGAATAAAGGATATGACAGGAGCTTCATTAAGCCCATTTGACGCATTTTTAATTATAAGAGGAATGAAAACATTAGAAATAAGAATGGAAAGACACTGCTCTAATGCAATGAAGGTAGCTGAATTCTTAGAAGCACATCCAGCAGTAAAAAGAGTATACTTCCCTGGCCTTGAAAGCTTCCCTCAATATGAATTAGCTAAGAAGCAAATGAGTCTTCCGGGAGCTGTTATAGCCTTTGAAATAAAAGGTGAATATGAAGATGGAATAAAAGTAATGAATAGTGTTCAGCTATGTAAATTAGCTGTTAGCTTAGGAGATGCTGAGACCTTAATTGAACACCCAGCTTCTATGACACACTCACCATACACTAAGGAAGAGAGAGAAGCTGTAGGAATCAGTGATGGACTAATCCGTCTAGCAGTTGGACTTGAAAATGTAGAAGATATAATCTGGGATTTAAATCAAGCTTTAAATAATATTGTTTAGAGGTAAGTAAAGGGAATGCAGCTGCATTCCCTTTTAAATTATAGTCTTTTAGGATAAAATTGCCCTTCTTCTTTTTTTACTCTATCACCAATGCTCAAATCATAGTAAACGATTTCGTTAACGGTAAAAGTAAATCTCTCTCCATTATCCTTTAGAATGTACAGTTGATATATTGCGTTATGCATACCCCTATAGAAGTAATCCTTTACTTCTTTTTTTTCTACAACTCCAAACCAACTTGACTTATTTCTTTTAAAATCTAAGTAGATTGGCAGTAGAACAATAACTAGTGAGGCTCCAAGAATGATAAAAAATGCAAGAAGCTTCATTTAATCTACCCCCCAAAGTAGGTTTCTATATTATAGTATATTCCTTATAAAGGTAATAAGTTATAATAGACAACCATTAGTGTAAAACTTTATTTTTAAACATTTATAATCATTAAGGCTATTATTGTTATGATCATTGCAGTTATGTCTTTTTTTCGCAGCTTTTCTTTAAATATTACAAAACTTCCAAGGCTTATAAGAATTATACTTGCAGCGCTATATAGTGGAAAGGCTACGGAAGTTTTAACTGTATTTAGAGCAAGTATTAAGAAAAAGGACGAAAAGAGATTAGGTATACCTACTAAAAAGCCTATAAATAAATCCTTTGAAATTACCTTGTTTTTACTCCTTAAAGTAGAGTAAAGGCTAATTAAAAATGAAATAAAGAATACGAAAAATAGAAAAACATCTTTATATTCAATTAAGGAATACTTTTGAAATATTTTATTGGAGAATTCCGCCATTCCTCCGAAGAAGAAGAGCAATATCAAGGTTAAATTTACTCCATTTAAATTATTTTTATCAAAAGATAAATTTACAATAATAATAGAAATAATAGAGAGTGCTATTCCAACCCATTGCAGTGAAGTAGGGTATTCATTCCATAGTATTATAGACATACACATAGGAATTAGTATTCCTAATTTTCCAAAGGTACCTGAAAGGGAAGCACCATTTTTTTTAACACTCTTCTGATAATAGATAAATGATAAGAAGAAAAAGGCCCCTGCAAATACTCCAATCAGAATAGCCCAAATCAAACTTCCATACTTTGAAAAAGAACCACTGCCATTTAGTACTACTTGTACAAATTCATTATAGAAGTTACCACTTAAACTTAAAATCTCAAGCTTATTAATTATAAGCATGATGAAGCATACTATGAAAGCTGTAAAATAGTTCATAGTGGTAACAGCATATCTATTCATATTATTTCCTTCGGTGTATTTAAAAATTAGCGCTATAGAAGAACTGCATAGTATAGCTAATATCAAGTAAAACATCAAATGTACATCCTCTCAAAGTATAATACAATAGTACAATTCTATAAAAGACGTTGAAATCCTTTTAAAAGTAAAATACTTTGCCAAATTAATAGCAAAGTATTTTTTAAAGTTAAATAAATTTATGCGTTAGGAAGATTATTGTACATTATTTCAAACCAGCCTTGAGGGTATTTACATGCAGGACATATTTTTGGTGCCTCTGTTCCCTCAAATATATACCCACAATTTATGCACTTCCAGTACTGAGGGGTATTTTTCTTATAGAGTGTTCCGTTATTTAGAGCATTCATTAAATCAAGAAAGCGCTTCTCATGAGCAGTTTCTATTTCCACAATCTTTCTAAGTGCAAGCTCAACTTCAGGGAAGCCCTCTTGCTTTGCAGTATCCGCAAATGATGGATATAGTGTTCCCCATTCTTCTTTTTCTCCTTCAGCGGCATATTGAAGGTTTTGTGCTGTATTGCCATATCCAATTGGATACTCTGCATCTACCTTTATGTGTGTTTTACCAAGACCTTGAATTAAGAAGTCAAAGAAGATTTTGGCATGAGCTCTCTCATTATCTGCAGTTTCTCTAAATACCTCAGCTGTATGTATATGACCTTCTTGCTCAGCTACCTTTGCATAAATTGTATATCTATTTCGTGCTTGTGATTCTCCTGCAAAAGCTTTTGCTAGATTTTCAGCTGTTTTAGTTCCTTGTAAACTCTTCATATAAACTCTCCTTTCGCTGGAAACACAGGATAGTCTACGTTTCTTTATTGAAAGACTTATCCATAAATCCAATGCATTATTATCGTTAATTATTATTACCAAATCATCAAAAAAGTAACGATAATAATCGGGAGATCTTATAAGAAAATTTTTAAGAAATCAAAAGTGAAGAAATTTCATGGAAAACTTCATCCACAGAAAGTGTTCCATCAACTGAAGATAGTAAATTTTTATTGTTATAGTATGCAATTAGCGGCTGAGTAAGCTTATTGTATTGCACTAACCTCTCAGTCACAACTTCTTCCTTATCATCTTCTCTTTGAGTTAAATCTCCGCCACAGCTTTCACATTTTTCTTTAAGCTTTGAGGGGTTAAACTTAATGTGATAATTAGTACCACACTGTTTGCAGGTTCTTCTACCTATAATTCTCTCTAAAATAATATCATCTTTTACATTTATTAAAACGACTTTATCTAAAGTCTTATTTTCTTCGTTTAGAAGTTTATCTAATGCTTCTGCCTGAGCAGTAGTCCTAGGAAATCCATCTAGTAGGAAGCCATTGCTGCAATCATCACATTTAAGTCTTTCTCCTATTATTTGTGTAGTAATTTCGTCTGGAACTAAATCGCCTTTATCCATATATTCTTTAGATATTTTTCCTAAATTGCTGCCCTTGGCTATTTCAGCCCTAAACATTTCACCTGTTGATATATGGCATACATTAAATTCTTTAGCAATAAGCTTTGCCTGCGTTCCTTTTCCAACGCCTGGAGCCCCTAATAAAATAATTCTCACTTTTTTACACCCCCTGGTATTTCTTGTTATTACATAATTTATATTATGCATCTAAATTATTTAGGCTCTCTAATTTAGAAGTTATTTTTGAGCCTTTTGGAAATAAGTGCAATTAATACGCACATTATCTATTATACTACACTTTTTAATAAAATGTGATACACAAATGAAAGAAATAATATTAAAATAATTCAAAAAATAAAGTTTATATTGAAATTTATGTTGTAAACGTATTAAACTATATGATCAAAATCGGATTTTCTTATAGATACTGTTTCAAGTATTTAAAATAGCTATTTTACATTGGAATAACTTGCATATAAAATTACATTGAGATTAAATGTTGGAGGGAAGATTATGAGAAATAGAAAAGTATTTTTGCTAGTTATAAGTGCTATGGCAGTTGCAATTAATATAGTACTAGGAACAATAGTTTCAAGGCTTCAAATTCCGTTATTATTTTTAGATACTATAGGTACAATTTTTATAGCAGCACTTTACGGACCTTTGTATGGGGCGGCAGTTGGTACTATTACTAACCTGCTGACTCCTATTTTATCCGGAAATCCTAAAGATATACCATTTTTCTTAGTAAACCTTGCTGTAGGTTTAATTGTAGGGTTTATAGCAAAAAGGTATAAGTTTGGATTAGTTCCTGCAGTAATTACAGGTATTATATTATCAATAGTATGTCCTTTAATAGGATCTCCAATTGCTGTATGGGTATATGGTGGAATAACAGGCTCAGGTAACGATTTTATATTCACTTGGCTAAAAAATTCAGGAATGGACATATTTAGCGCTGCCTTTGTTCCAAGAATTACAGGAAACATAATAGACAAAATAGGGTCTTGTATATTAGTGTCTGCAGCTATAAAATTAATACCTGCACAATACAAGAGTTCTTCAAATTTATCGGCTTAAGTATAAGTTTAAAAGGATAGGTAGTTTCACTATACTATCCTTTTAGTTTATAAAGATATTATATGTTATAAGGAGAGTTAAATTGAGAAGTAAAAAAATACTTGTAATGAGCCACTGTGTTTTAAATCAAAATAGTGTGGTTTATCCTTTAGCCAGGGCAAAGGGTGCCTTTAGCTTTGTTAAGAAAATAGTAGATAGTGGTGTTGGAATAATACAACTTCCATGCCCTGAACTAAAATTCCTTGGTATTACAAGAAAGCCTATGACTAAAGAAGAATATGACTCTAAAGAATATAGAGAATTATGTAATGAATTATTTGTTCCGGTTTTAGAGGACTTAATTGTATATATTGAAAGTGGATATGAATTCTGCGGTATAATAGGAATTAATGAAAGTCCAACTTGCAGCATAACTGGAAGTAGGGGTGTTTTTATGGAAGAAGTGTTCAAACTGCTTCATGAGAAAAAAATTGAAACTGCATATTATGAAGTGTCAGAGGAATATAGCGATGAAGACAGTGATAATGTTTATAGAGCTATAGAAAAGGCACTGCATATATAATTATTATATTAACTATTTATAATTATATTATTTTAAGTAATAAAAAGTTGATTAATTTTATAAAATAAAAGAAGGTTGAGCCTAGTATTATAGGTTCAACCTTCTTTTGCTATAGTTATTTCTAAACTTATTTTTTTTAAATTTACGCTCAAAGAAGATAAACATTAGAAGTCCATCGGCACACCACTGTATTATAGTAATGCACCAGGCATAAACTACAGAAGCTCGGCCAAGATAGATAAAATAATACATTAGTGGTATTCTTATTAGCCAGCATGTGATAAGAGATATAACAAAGGGTGTTTTGGTATCACCGTAACCTTTTAAAGCTCCTGCATAAATTAGAGAAGCTGCTATAAAGGGCTGTTCAACAGAGCCTACCATAAGACAAAGAGTACCATAGTATATTACAGATGCTTCCTTTTCATGAAGAAATAATTGTATTAGATTTCCTGGAAATAAGAAAAATATTATACCACAGATAGTCATAGCTATTCCGCCTAGAAAGGCACAAGCATTACCATATTGCTGAGCTCGTATATAGTTTCTCTCTCCAATTTTTATTCCAACTAAGGTTGTAGCTGCTGCAGCAAACCCCATTCCCTGCATAAAGGAAATGGATTCAATTGTAGTTGCAATTTGATTAGAAGCAAAAGCAGTGGTTCCTGTATGTAATATCATTGATAAGCTGAGAAGTCTGCTTAAGCTAAAAACAGCTTCCTCTAGAGAAGTTGGCACAGCTAAGCTGATAAGTTCCTTAAGTTTTGATAATTGAAATTTTAGCATAAAATTAATATGAATTTTAATTTTGGATAAATTTAAGGTGTAAAATACTACAAAGGTAAAACCGCATATTTGAGCCACCAGCATAGAAACTGCTGAACCCATAACTCCAAGCTCAGGAAAGCCAAGGTTTCCAAATATAAGCAGGTAGTCTAAGGATAAATTTATGATGCAAATTATTGTTGAGACCAATAAAGGTGTACGTGTATTTCCATAACCTCTAATAATGGAGTCCATAGTAGTTGAAAGCATTTTAAAAAATAGACCTAAAAGGGCTAGTCTCATATAATTTGTTCCAAGGCTTAATACTGCCTTTTTTGCGCCCGCAATTGATAAAATAGTTGGACAAAAGCAAAAGAGTAGATAGCATAGAGCAAAGGATACAATTATTGCTATACTAAGTCCCATGGAGGCATATTGATCAGCTTCGGCTTTGTAACCTGCACCATATTTGCGTGCTACTATAGAAGTAATTGAAATGGCAACGCCTAAATCAATAAAAACACTGCTGAGAGAAAACATAATTTCATTTGAAAGGCCTACTGCACTAACAGCAGTTTGTCCACCATACAACCCTATCAGCATAGTATCAAAAACGGAAATAAACATATATAATATCATTTCACTCACAGCTGGAAGTGAAATGTATAATACCTCTTTTACTAATTTTTTATCTTTCATATTTCACCTCCACTTATCCACAGTTTGTACATAACTATTCTATGCAAGTTAATAAAATAAAATAATAAAAAAATTTTTATACCTTGTAATTTATATTTTTTGGGGAAAAATATTTTAGAAACATGCTTTTAGCTTTAGAAAAGGGAGGAGTTCTGCTTGCACACTTTTAATCATAAATATAATCTTTTGAAAATAGCTACTATAATACTTTTATTTACTTTTTATCTAAATAACTATTCACCAAAAGTCTATGGATATATGCTAGAACCAAATGTGAACCAGGAGAACCAGCAAACTCCTAAAAAAGAAGAGATTAAGCCACAAGAAGAAAAGCTAGATCCTAAGGAAGAGATAAAAGCTGAGATAGAAAGAATATATAATGAGAGAAATAAAGCACTTGTAAATGGGGATGCCTCAATATTAAAGTCAGATTTTGACACTTCCCAAAGACAGGGTTTATGGTCCATGGAGCACGAGGTTAAAAGAATTCAATATTTTAATCAATGGGCAAGTGAAAGAAATATGGAGTTTAAAAATATTGAATCTACAGTAAGAATAAAAAAGCTTAATGCTGGAAGCAAAAGTGCTAAAGCTTTCCTTGAGGAAACTTATAAATTTGATTATGTATATAAGGGTGATGAAGCTGCCACTTTAAATTCTTTTGGAGTAGGTATAAGGCATACTATAACCCTTAAAAACAATGGAGAAAAGTGGATTGTCTATAACGATTGGTATACAGACTGCTTTGAAGATGCACTTCAAGGTTACACTGGATTTATTCAAGAAAATCAAACATCTATGACTACAGATACAATTGAAGAATATATTGATAAATCAGCTTGGAAGTGGAAGCACTCTTACAATAGAGAAAAGGCAGTAGAATATGCAGATAAATACTGCGGAGCTGCCTGGGGGAGTACTAACGATTTTAAATATAACAAAAAATACAGAGACTACAATGGCATAGGAGGAGATTGTACTAACTTTGCCTCCCAGGTATTAGGAGATAAGGAAGCAGGAGGACTTAAGCAGGATGGCACATGGAGATGTCCGCAAAAATTATATGGGCATAGTGAAGGAACTAGTGCATGGGTAAATGCTGATGGTCTTAAAAATTATCTTGTTTACAGTGGTAAGGCAAGTGTTATTAGAAAGGGCACTTTCAAAGAATTAACTGCAGCCACACCAAATTTACCAAGCGGTGCCATAAGTAAAATACAGCTTGGAGATTTAATTTGCTATGAAAAGAAGGGCCAAATAGACCATTTTGCAATTGTTACAGGCTTTGATTCTAAAGGCTATCCACTTGTAAATTCTCATACTACAGATAGGTATCATGTACCTTGGGATTTAGGTTGGGGAGATAAGCACATAAAATTTTTATTACTGCATGTTAACGGTTAATGAAGATATGGTGCATAGAGATTAAACTTCTTTATGCACCTAAATAGAGTATTAGAGGGTAGAAATTCTTATTTTATTTCTAGTAAAAGAAAATAAGAAACAAAAGGTTAACTTTCCTCAAACATATGGGGAAAATAGGAGGTGTAAAATTGAAAAAGGGCTATAGTTTTTTATCTAAATGTGGAAATTTTACGATATTTTTTTTAGTGTTGGTATTTTGCATGCCACTTATAAGTGGCTACAATAAAATCAATGCAAGGACAAGTGCCAGCGATGTAGAAGAAAATAAGAAGGTGGTATACTTAACTTTTGACGATGGGCCAGCTAATATTGTTACAAACAAAATACTGGATACTTTAAAGGAAAAGGATATTAAGGCTACTTTTTTTGTAATAGGAGATAAAATAAGCGGAAGAGAAGAGATACTAAAAAGGATATACGGTGAAGGGCATACTATAGGGCTTCATACATATACTCATAAATTTAAAAAGATATATAGAAGTGAAGAAAGCTTTATTGAAGAAATGGATTTAACACGGAATGAGGTTAAAAGAGTTCTAAATATAGAAGCAACTGCAATAAGGTTTCCAGCAGGAAGCAAGCCTCATTTAAATGACAGCTTACTAGAAAAGCTTCATGCACAAGGTTATAAAATATATGACTGGAATGCAAGCTTATCTGATGGGCTAAATTATAATACTCCTCCAGATAAACTATATAGAGAAGCTACAAAGGTAGTAGGGAAATCTACAAATGTAGTATTATTACTTCATTGTGATCAGCCAAATACTAACACATGTAAGGCTCTTCCTAGAATTATAGACTATTATAAAGAACAAGGATATGAATTCAAACCAATCAAAGAAGATACTCCTGAATTCTACTTTAGATTCAAGAAAAATAATGTTAGGAAGACAGTAACCACATTTATAAAAAATACAATGGATAAATAAGACAGGAGGCTTAATCTCCTGTTTTTTATAATTCCAAGGTTGCATTATCTACAAAGTGCCAATCAGTTCTTACAGCCTTTATATCTTCTACTAATTTAAATAATGCCAAGTCTTTTTGCTTTGCTTCTATCATCACATCAAAATCCATATTTATGGGCTTGCACAGCTCTACAAAGGCTATAAAATCCTCTGCTTTTATAAAGTCTGCATGCTTTCTATCATATTCACTTTCTTTAGGACTTGAAAAGTGAATCTTAGGAGGAAAAGGCTGTCCCTTCCAAGTATTAAAAATATCTTTAATTATAGGTTCAAGAGAATTTCCATTATTATTGCAGAGGTGGTGATGTACATCTAGTACCATGGGAGTTTTTACTTCCTCACATATTTTAAGCACCTCTTCAGCAGTAAAGGTTTTATCATCGTTTTCTAGTATGATTTTTCCAGTTATTTCTCTAGGATAGGCATTAAAATTATGTATAAACCTCTCCATAGAAGCTTCTTTTCCACCTTGACTGCTGCCTACATGAAGTACCATTTTACCCAAAGGGTAGTTCATATCCTCAAACAGATGTACATGCTGCCACAAATTTCTTTTAGTAGCCTCAACAACTTCTTCTCTTATACTATTTATTACGTTGAATTCATCTGGATGAGTATCTACCCTCATATTACTTTCTTTAATTAATTTTCCAAGTATAGAAAAATCCTTGTTAAACATTTTTCTATATTCCCAAAGCACCTCTGGGTGTGTAGCAAGAGGTACAAGAGCTGAAGTTATTCTGTAAAAATGTATTTGCTTTTCTACATTATACTGAAGTATTTTATATAAATCATTAATGTTTGAAAGAGTGACCTGTTTTAATTTGTTAAGCTTTTTTTCCTCAGTCTCTAATTTACTGTAGTTTTTATAGGTTACAGTACTTGAAGAAGTAACTTTGGGCAAATTTAGTGCTATAGCCACATATCCAAAACGGATTCTCATAAACATCACCTCTTTATTTATTGATATAAGAGTATTATGTGTAAAGATAGAACATCTTACTAGAATCATTTTAAGCAGTTATCTAAATGGATATATGGTTTAGATGAAAGATGCACTATTGTTTTTTGTCCTACGGTGCTTTAATTGGTGGCTTTATATGAAGTATAGCTATAGCAATTCTTGCATCTATAGGACCGCTCAAAAGACTAATGGCCGACAGTGCTATTGATTCTATAAGAACAGTTGGGTAGGATAATGTAACAGCCTTAGAATATGAGAAAAAAATCAGCTGACTGAATTATGTTTCAGTGAGCTGATTTCACTTTTATTTCTTACTTATAAAATTATCAAAACCTTCTCCTGTAATCACACTTTTTGCATAGCTCCTCCACTACTTCGTGTCTAGAAAAGCCTTCATATATATCTTTAGCTCTTTTATCATTTATGATGGTTTCAAAGGAGCTTTCTTTTATATTACCTAGGTTAATTATGCCTTCACCGTCTAAGCAGCAGGGGACTACAGTGCCATCCACTAGAATTGCTATTTGATCTTTAAGACCATAGCAGAAGCCTTTGTTGTCGGATTCCTCAAGCTGAAGCTCAGGCCATTTAAATTCATATGCTTGGTTTAGATATACCTTAGGAAGAAGCTTTATACCTCTATTCCCTACTAGCACTTCTTCAATTTTATAATCTAAATCGAAGGCGGTTTCAATTCTCTCCAATATGTGTTGATTTTCACCAGCATAGGCTGTGTTATTTTCTCTAGCTGTTCTAAGCTTTTCTTCTTCTAGATTCCAGAGTCTATAGGAAACAAGTACTTCAGTGTTCTTAGCTGCTTCCCTTGTAAAGGTAAAAATATTATCTAAATATTCATCTATAGTTATGTTTTGAGTATTTGCATCAAAGCTGTGAAGTGAGAAATTCACCTGTCTTAAAGACTTTTTATATAGTATTTTATCTTTAACCCTGCCAATAAGAGTACCGTTGGTGGTTATATTAACTTTAAAACCATACTCAGATGCTAGGTCTAGCATCTTTTCAATATCAGGATGCAATAGGGGCTCACCCTTAACATGTAGATAAATATAATCAGTATAAGGCTTAATTTGAAGCAATATATTTTCAAAGGTTTCAAGGTTCATAAATTCAGGAGCTCTTTGAGTTATAGGACAAAAGCTGCAGCTTAGGTTGCATACATTGGTTATTTCTATATAAACTTTTTTAAATCTTTTCATAATTGACCTTCCTAAATTATAATAATAAGTATTGAATATATTTTACACTAAATTATAACAAACAATGATGCAAAAGTGAAAGAATAATAGTGGGTTTGGAGAAAATATATTATTAAAAGTGAGATAATGAGATTAAAGGTCTAAATGACTTTTAATGGTTAATCAACCTTGCCAATTTCCATCGGCAAGGTTGATTAACCAGTGTTTCCACTGGAAGGAGAATGAATATGAAAAAGGATAATGTTATAAAAAGCCTTGTAGTAATAGTAATATCAATGTATATTATATTTTTATTTACTGACATAGGTTTTAAAAATGTAGCAAATATTTATTCTACTATGCTAAAATTCAGTACTATTGTTTTTTGCTTTTTAATAGCTCTATTAATTGGAAATGATGGCATAGATAAAATAGACACAACTTTTGTACAGCTGGCAAGATTTTTTACTCTTCTAGCAGATTTATCATTGGTGATTTTATACCGCTTTGAACTAGGCATTGGCTGTTTTTGCATAGTTCAATTTATATATATATTAAGGCATGGAAGAGGAAAGTCATTCAAAAGTATTGCAACTAGACTTATAATCACTATGCTTTTATTTGGAATTGTCTATATAAAAATACCTATTCCCAATATAGATAAATCAATGTACATATTGGCTTTATTATATGCTTCACTACTAATAAACAGTGTAATTATGGCTGTTACAACTTACAATAGGAAGTTTTATTCTAGACTTTCCTGTACACTAATTGCTATAGGGATGGTTTTATTTTTCCTGTGCGATATAAATGTAGGACTTTATAATGTAATTGATTTTCATGATATTGAATTTATAAGGGTCAACAGTAAAGAGTTTTTGGTTGGATTCCTAATGTGGTTTTTTTATCTTCCATCCCAGCTATTGTTAACCTTAAGTGGGTTTAACCAGAATTATCTAAAAAAGCTGTTTGGATAAAAATAAGCCTTTCATTTAATACTATTAATAGTTATAAAAAATGAAAGGAGAAATATTATGCAAACAGTTCACTATAATGTATCAGGTTTAGCAAACTCACAAAGCAAGACGAAGGTATTAAATGCTCTTGACAAAATAGAAGGAGTTCAAGAAGTTGATGTGGATTTAGCAAGGGGGACTATAGAAGTTGAGTATAATAGTCCTGCAAACCCTGAGAAGATAAAAATATGTATTGAAAACACTGGATATGAAATTCAAGATTAAATGATAATAATAGACCTCTTAGTAAAAAAGTTTACTAAGAGGCCTATTATTGTTTTCGTCTATATAGTTGTTCACAAGTTATTTTAAGCTTATAGCGCTGTATAGATTTTCTCTTCTGTCATCTTTAATTGGGAAGGATTTTCTTAAGGTATTAACTTCATTTATATCTAAATCTGCAATTAATAGCGCTTCACTGTCAGAACACTGAGTTAAAATATTTCCTAGTGGATCTATTATCATAGAATCACCGGAATACTCCAGGTTGTTGATGCTGCCTACAGCATTTACTCCAGCTATATAGCATTGGTTCTCTATAGCACGTGCTTTTAAAAGTGTAATCCAGTGCTCTCGTCTAGCCTTTGGCCAGTTTGCAGCTACAGTTATAAGCTGACAGGACTTTGAAGCTATTTGAAAGATTTCTGGAAATCTTAAATCATAGCAGATAAAAGGAGTTATTTGAAAGTTCTTTAGAGAGGTATATACTATTTCATTTCCGCCTGTATAAAACTCACTCTCTGTACCGTAGGAAAAAGGATGAATTTTTGTATATGTGCATAGCTTATTTCCATCAGAGGATACTATGGAAAACTTATTTTTACCTTTTTCTGAGGTTTTTTCTATATGTCCAAAGCCAAGATTTATATTATGCACTACAGCTTGCTCTTTAAACCAGTGAAGAGTACTACTATCAGTTTCTCCCATAGCTTCAACCTTCATAGAAAAGCCAGTGAGGCTCATTTCGGGAAAAAGTAATAAGTCTACTTGATTTAAAGCTGCTTCAGCTATAAATTTAGAACACTTTTCTCTATTTAAAGCTTTGTTTTCAAATTCAATTTTCATTTGAGCAAGGCCTAATTTCATAATAAATTCACCTCTACTATAATGATTTTCTTATATAATAGTATACATTAGGAATAAGCAATTATATATATTCATTTTTCAGTTAACAATAAAATCTGTGAAAAGTAGTATATATTTCTTAAAGGACTTATATAAAAAATGGCGAACATATATACTTATATTCTTTTGAAAAAGTACTTTTTGTGCATAATAAAAATATAGAAGTTCAAAGAGGGGGATAAACTTTGAGAATTTTACATACATCTGACTGGCATCTTGGAAAAAACTTAGAAGGCTTTAGCAGACTTGAGGAGCAGGAGCAGTTTCTTGAGGAGCTTATAGAAAAGATAGAAGAGAATAATATAGATTTGGTTATTATTGCAGGAGATATATATGATAATGGAAACCCTCCAGCAAGGGCGGAAAATTTATTTTACAATGCTCTTAAGAGAATAGCAAAGGGCGGAAAAAGAGCAGTGCTTGTAATAGCTGGAAACCATGACAATCCAGAGAGATTAGTAGCTGCAAGCCCACTTGCTTATGAGCATGGAGTAATATTACTAGGAACTCCAAAGAGCTGTGCTCTTACAGGCAGCTTCGGAGGTTTTGAGATAGTTGAGGCGGGAGAAGGCTATGTGGAAATAAGCATTGGAAATGAAAAGGCAGTAATAATTACACTAGCTTATCCTAGTGAGAAGAGATTAAATGAACTTTTAACTAAGGATTTAGAGGAAACTGAAAGAAGAAGAAGCTACTCAGAAAGAGTTGGAGAATTGTTTTCAAAGTTATCAGATAAATATAGAGAAGATACTATAAATCTAGCAGTATCCCATATATTTGTGGCGGGAGGAGAAACTACAGATTCTGAAAGACCAATTCAGCTTGGAGGCAGTCTTACTGTAGATGCAGAGGTGCTTCCCGAAAAAGCTCAATATATAGCACTAGGACACCTTCATAGGCCTCAAAGGGTTAAAGGTGCCAAAACTAAAGCTTATTATGCTGGTTCACCACTACAATACAGCAAGAGTGAAATTGGGTATAGCAAATGTGCATATATAGTGGAGGTTAAAGCAGAGGAAGAAGCAAAGGTAGAGGAATTATTTTTTAGAAACTACAAGCCTATAGAAGTGTGGAAGTGCAATGGAGTTGAAGAAGCCATTGAAAGGTGCAGGGAGAATAGCGAAAGAAATATATGGGTTTACCTTGAGATAAAAACTGATAATTATATAACCCAAGAGCAGATAAAGCAGATGAAGGAGCTAAAAAAGGATATTATAGAAATACACCCTGTAATAGAAGGTATGGAAGAATCTGCGGTAGACTACGAAAGCTTTAGAGAAAAGAGCATGGCAGAATTATTTAAGGAATTTTATTTGAAGGAAAGGAAAGTTGACCCAAGTAACGAGGTTATGGATTTATTCTTAAACATAGTAATGGAAGGAGAGGAAATGGATGAAGCCAAAGAGACTGAAAATTAAAGGGCTTAACAGCTTTATAGAGACTCAAGATATAGAGTTTGACAGGCTCACTGAAAAAGGACTATTTGGAATTTTTGGTCCTACTGGAAGTGGTAAGTCTACAATCCTTGATGCCATTACTATAGCACTATATGGAAAGATAGCAAGAGACTCAAGTGAGTTTATAAATACAGAATGTGATACTCTTTCTATAAGCTATGAATTCGAAATTGGGGATGGAAATAGCAGATGCTTTTATGTGGTAGATAGAAATATTAAAAGGGACAAGAATGGAAAGTATAAGACAACCCTAGCTAGACTTATGGATAGTAATGAGATTTTAGCTGAGGGGTCTAGGGAAGTTCAAGGAAAAATTGAAATGCTTATAGGACTTACCTGCGATGATTTTACCCGCTCAGTAGTGCTTCCTCAAGGAAAGTTCAGCGAATTCTTAAAGCTTACAGGCAGAGAGAGAAGAGACATGCTTGAGAGGATTTTTAGCCTTGAAAAGTATGGAAAGGGCCTTGGAGATAAGATAAAAAAGGTTAAAAATTCAAAGCTTAAAGAAATGGACATTTTAAGTGGAGAGCTGAAGCGCTATGATAATTTGTCAGAGGAGAGCTATGAGGAGGCTGTAAAGCAATTTAATGTGCTTACAGCAGAGCAAAGGCTTTTAAAGAGCAAAAAGGATGATTTGGATAAGCAATATGAAAGCTATAAGTCCATATGGGAACTACAACAAGAGCTTAAACAATATGAAGATAAAGAAATAGAACTAAAGCAGCAGCTGTCAGACATAGAACAGTGCAAGTTAACTTTGAAAAAGGCTCAGGCTGCAGAAAAGGTTAAGCCCTTTATTGAAGATGTGAAGGGAATAGAAGCTAAAATTAAAGAGAATGAAGAAAATATAAAGAATACCATTACTCAGTTAAATTTATCGAAAGAAAAATTAGCTGCTATAGAGACCTCTTATATGGAAGCATTGAATAACAAGGAAAAGCTTGTACCAGAACTTATTAAAAAAGAAGCAGAACTTCTGCAAGCTATTGAAATTCAAAAGAAAATAAAAGCTTTGGAGGAAGATAGAGATAAATTAGCTGAGGAGTACAAAGGCATTCATGAAAAGCTTAAAGAACTTTTGACTTTAATAAATAATACCAGTGAACTTAGGGAAAAGGATGCAGTTCTCTTAGAAGAACTTGAAAAGAAAATTGTAGCCTCGGCAGTAGAGCCAGAGTATAGAGAAAAGGTTCAAAAGGCAGCTATAAAAGAAGAAGAATATAATAATAGTTCTGAACAATTAAAGGATAAAGAGCAAAAGATTAAATTAAAGCTTGAGAGTATAGCATCCTTAGAGGCTTTACATAAAAAAGCACTAAGCTTGCAGGCTGCTAAAGAAAAAGAAATTAAAGACATAGAGCTTTTCAAAGGCAATCTAGAAAAAAATTGCCCAGGAGATAATGCTCTGCTGCTTAAAATGCAAAATGATATTTTAAGCTTTAGAGAAAAACTAAGTGAAGCAGAAAAAAATTATGAGAAGAACATTGAGCTAAAGGAAAAGTTGAATTTAGTGCTGGAAAAGAAGAGCTTAGTTCAAAAGCAGTTTGAGGACACCTCAAGACAGCTAGATGGAAAGCAAAAGCGTCTACAGGACTTAAGACTAAAACTTGAGGAGCATCAAAGGAATAATATTGCAAGTTCCTTATCTTCAGCATTAGAAGAAGGTAGTCCTTGCCCTGTATGCGGTTCAACACATCACCCTAATTTAGCGGTACAGGTAGAAGAAGCTAATATTAAAAAGCTTGCTGAAGATATTGATACTCTTATAAATGAGGTAGATAGACTGCAAAAGGAAAATAAGCAGTGGGAAATTGAACTAGCAGCTGTGCTTCCACAGGAAAATCAATTTACTGAAGAAATTAGTAGTGTAATTGAAAGGATTAAGGATATAAATATTGAAGAACTAAGAAGTGAAAAGATAGTAAAAGAGCAGTTGTTTAATGATATAAAGGCATCCATAGAAAAGTGGAATATGGAGGTTAAAAGCTGTGAAGAAAAACTCTCAGCACTTAAGGATGAAAAGTCAAAGCTAGATAGGGACGAGATTAAGTATAATGAGGCTCTAAATAGTGATAAAGCTGTAGTTGCAGAATTAAACAATGAGTATAATAATCTGAAAATAAAATTTGAAGCATTGAGTAGTGAATATGAAAAATTAAATGGGGAGCTTAAGCTTGATAATATAAAGCAAAAGCTTCAAGAATTAAGAACTCTTGAAATAGAAGGGAAGAAGCTTCAGCAAAGGGAAAAAGAAACACGCCAAAAGTTAAGCACTTATGATAAGCAAAAGGAGTCCTATACATTAGAAAAATCTAAACTGGATATTAAGCTTGCCGAAATATTAAACAGTGGTAAGGAAAAAAGGGCAAGTATAGACTTGCATAAGGAAGAAATAAAAAAGCTTTCTAATGATAAAGAACCTATTTCCTATTTATCTGAAGTAAGGGAGCAAATAGTAAAACTTAATGAGTTGGAAGCAAATATAAAAAAGCAGCTTGAGGTAGAAAAGGAAAAAGTTAAGCAACTTCAAGAAAAGAATATAAGTGAAAAGCAAGAGGAATTAACTCTAAAACAGCTTTATAAAGATCAAAGTGAAAAGTTAGCAATTTCCTTGAAGGAGAGTTCTTTTGAAAATATAGAAGAAGCACTAGATAATATGCTGGATAAGCAGTCTATGGAAAGTTTGGATAAAAAGATATCAGATTATGGGGAAAGTTATAATAAGGTTAAGCTTCAAATACAAAGCATCAAAGATAAGCTTCAAGGTAAGACAGTAGATCAGGAGCAGTGGGATAAGCTTAAGCTAGAAAGAACAGCTGCTGCTGAAGCATTAGATGAAATGCTTAAGGAAATAGCTAAATGTCAGCAGATTATTGAAGTTATGAAAAGCGAGCTTCAAAAGCTTAAAGGCCTTTTAGATAAGAAAAAGGAGCTTGAACATATAAGCAGTCTACTTGATGATTTGGATAAGCTTGTACAAGGAAATAAGTTTGTAGAATTTGTAGCGCTAAATCAGCTTAGATATATAACTATGGAAGCTTCAAAAAGGCTTAAAGATATAACAAGAGGGCGATATGCACTTGAACTGGACTCAGATGGAAACTTCACTATGAGAGATGATTTTAATGGAGGAGTTGTAAGACCTACTAATACCCTATCAGGAGGGGAAACCTTCCTAACTTCCTTGGCATTAGCTCTGTCCTTGTCCTCTCAAATTCAACTTAAAGGAAGTGCACCGCTTGAATTCTTCTTCCTAGATGAGGGCTTTGGTACCTTGGATAATGAGCTTTTAGAAATAGTAATGAGCTCTCTTGAAAGGCTGCACAGTGATAGATTAAGTGTGGGCATTATAAGCCACGTAGAAGAGCTAAAGAGCAGGGTGCCGGTAAAGCTTATTGTAGAACCAGCAGCTCCAGGGCAAGGCGGCAGTAAAATTAGGATAGATTATACTTAAAATATAAATTAAGAGAGGCTTTGGGCCTCTCTTTTAACTTAATAAAAGCATATATATTGGTATTATAAACATACTAGCTATTGTGGTTACAGCAACCATCATTGCCCCATACTTGTGGTCTGCACCATAAGCTTGAGTTATTATGGCTGTTTGAGTCATTATAGGAAGTCCTGCTTGAATAATAAATACATCCTTCATGAGCATAGGAGCAGATAAAAGGTGGCAGAACAAAAGTACGGACAGTGGTGAAATAACAAATCTACCTATAAGCACCACAAGCATTTCTAAATCAAATTTAATTTCTCTTAAATCAATAGAATATATTATTATTCCAATAAATAGCATTGACAGTGGAGTTGTCAGATTTCCAATGTATTTGCAAGTATCCATTATGAAAAGTGGAAGCTTTATGTTTAGCAATATTAAAATTATAGCTGCAATAAAACCCATTAGTGGAGGAGAAAATATTCTCTTTAATGTTTCTATGGAGAATAAACTTCCTTCAGTTGAACCTCCATCTTTTCTAATATTATAAACTCCTATTGTCCAAAACATAGTGGTGTTAGCAATATAGTAATATAAAACATAAGGAACACTATGATCTCCAAATAGTGCAAGATTTACAGGCAGTCCTATAAAAATTGTATTAGATAAAAAGAACATGCATTGAAAGGTTCCTCGCCTTTTAGCATCAACCTTCACAAGCTTAGATATAATTATACTTAGTGCATAGCATAATATCATTGAAGCAAAGGGAATAACAAGTCCAACCCCAGCTTGTTCAAGTTTTTCTTTTGTGAAGGTTGTCATTAGGTTGGAAATCATAAGAGCAGGCAGGGATATGTTAACTACCAGTTTAGAAAACAACCTAGAAGTACCTTCATCAAACCATTTTTTCCAGGATAATATATAACCTATAGCAATCATTAGAACTATAGTAAGTACACTTTGAAGTGCATTTAAAACAACCAATGAAAAGACCTCCTTTTTATACACCAAATATTATTATGCCATAAAATGCTTTGTAGTGTATAGATTAATAGTGTATTTATTGAGAAATTTATGTTTTGGGTATAATAATGTTAAGAATATGAAAATATTTAACTTTCAGGAAAATATTTGAAGGAGTTATGGAGAACTTAGAGAATTAGATACATAGATTATAATTGCAGGAGGGGTATTATGGATAAAACATGGAGCTTAAAGGAACTTTATAGTTCTTTTGAAGCAGAAGAATTTAAAAATGATATGGTTAAATGCAAGGAATATATAGAAGAGCATAAAGCTAAAATAATGGAAGCTTTAAAGACACATGATAATGAAGTAGGAGTTATTGAAAAGTATATTGAAAGTGAAATAAGGCTTTATAATATTTTTTCAAAGCTTTTGGAATTTGCTAGTTTAACCTTAAGTGTAGAGGCTAAGAATGAAAAGGCAATGTCCATAATGGAAAATTTAGAAAATAGTTTTACAGAGCTAACAGAAGTAGAAGTTAATTTTAAAAAGTGGCTTTACGAAATTAAAAATCTTAATGAATTAATTGAAGGATCAAAGCTTTTAAAAGAACATGAATTCTTTTTAAAGGAGCTATGGGAGAAAAATAGATATCTATTAAGTGAAGCAGAAGAGGTTGTTATTTCAAAGATGAAGAATACAGGTTCTGGAGCCTTTTCAAAGCTTCAAAATACACTTTCTTCAACCTTATTGGTGGATATAGAGTTAGATGGAGAAAAGAAACAGCTTCCATTGCCAGTAGTAAGGAATATGGCGCACAACAAGAATGCGGAAATAAGAAAGACAGCCTATGAGGCAGAGTTAAATTCCTACAAGAAGATTGAAGAATCCTCCGCAGCCTGCCTAAATGGAATTAAAGGTGAAGTTATTACAGTAAACAAGATGAGAGGTTATAATTCAGTATTAGAAGAAACCTTAATAAATTCTAGACTTGATGCAGAGAGCCTTGAGGCAATGTTTACAGCTATGAGAGAGAGCTTCCCTGCCTTTAGAAGGTTCTATTTAAAAAAGGCTGAGATACTTGGTCATAAAAACGGTCTGCCATTCTATGATTTATTTGCACCTTCAGGGGAAGCCCATATGAGCTATACCTATGAAGAAGCAAGAGAATTTATTGTAAAGAACTTTGGAACCTTCAGCAAAGCATTAGCTGACTTTGCAGATAATGCTTTTGAAAAAAGGTGGATAGATGCTGAGCCAAGAGAAGGGAAAAGAGGGGGAGCCTTTTGTTCCAATCTGCATTCAATAGGAGAGAGCAGAGTATTATGCAATTTTTCAGGCAGCTTTAGTGATGTAGTTACTATTGCCCATGAGCTTGGGCATGGTTATCATGGAAATTGCCTAAAGGATGAAAGTATTTTAAATAGTGATTACACTATGCCTATAGCTGAAACAGCTTCTATTTTCTGTGAAACTATCGTTAAAAATGCAGTACTAAAAACTGCCACTAAAGAACAAGCTTATTCAGTACTTGAAGAGAGTATTTCTGATGCAGGTCAGGTTATAGTAGATATTTACAGCAGATTTTTATTTGAGAGCGAGCTATTCAAAAGAAGGGAAAGCTCATCCCTTTCAGTAAAGGAATTAAAGGAAATAATGATTAATGCTCAAAAAGAAGCTTATGGAGAGGCACTAGATGAAAATTATCTACATCCTTACATGTGGATTAATAAACCTCACTATTACTATGCTGAGCGCAACTTTTATAACTTTCCATATGCTTTTGGACTTCTATTTTCTAAAGGACTATATGCTGAATACGTAAAAAGGGGCCAGGAATTTGTTAAAGATTATGATAAGCTATTAGCTATGACAGGCAAAATGAGCATTCCAGAGGTTACAGCTATGATGGGAATAGATATTCACAAGGTTGATTTTTGGAGATCTTCTCTAAAACTTATTGAAGAGGATATTGAAAAGTTTATCAGTTTGGTATAGATTTAAAGGTGAGCATACTAAACAATTAATAGTATCAAAATAAGTTGAAAGGATCTGAGTAATAATGATTAATTTAAATGAAGGTCTAAGTTTTCAGCAGTATTTAGAAAAAAATACACCTGAACAAAGGGAAGCTATGCTAAAAGCTTATGATAATACACAGCTTTCAGAAGAAGGTAAGAAATATATTCAAAGTATTGACAAACCATTAAATATGGTGGTGTATTCAGAAGGTTTTTGCCCTGATTGCGTGGTAACTCTTCCTTTTGTAAGAAGAATGGAAGAATTAAATCCAAATATAAAGATGTTCATATTTGGGCGTGAAGGCAATAAAGAAACCTTAGAAGAAATGGTTGGTACAGCAAGAATACCTACAGTATTATGCTTTACTGAAAACATGGAGCCAAAGGGAGCTTATATAGAGGTACCTGAGGATATAAAGGAAATGATGATGGGTTTAAGCCCAGATAAGCAAAAGGAAATAGTAATGGAATACAGAGCTGGTAAGTTTAATAGTTCTATTGAGAAAAATTTAATAAAGATACTTAAATAAATTAACATATAAGAGCAGGACTAAGTGTCCTGCTTTTTTTTAAACACACTTAAATTCCAAGCTGAATCAAGTTCAGCTAAAGTTACTTCATTGTAAATATCTTTAATCCCCTGACTATGAATCTTATTTATAAGCCAAGCCTCGTCCTTTTTTATATGGCTTAGATTTTCAGTGATTATACTTCCGTCCATAACCAGTGGAAGCGTAAGCTGCTCATTTTGAACCTTTATATTTAAATCCTTTAGTGTTACAGGTGTGTTCTCAGCCTTTGGAAAAACAGAGATGGTGCCTTGAGGTTCAAGAATAGCTGTATTTACTTCTGCCACATTGTCATAACCCTTTTCTCTTAGAAGTCCTTGAAGCTGGTTGAGGCTTATGCTGACTTTCTTCAGTGCATCCATATCTATTTCTCCGTTTTTTATAAGTACGGTAGCAGTATGCTCTAAAGCTGGTGTAAGTTTATTAACAAGAGCAAGCCTGGAGGTTAAGACCATTAATATAACCAATGCACCAGAGCCATAAACGGATTTAACAATTACCTTATCAACTAATGGTTCTGCAGCTACATTTGCAAGAATCATAATGGTAGCAATTTCATAGGCAGTCATTTCTGCTAAGGCTTTTTTACTCATAGCTCTAGTACAGAGATAAGTAAAAAAGTAAACTATTAAAACTCTCACACTGTAGGATAAAACATCAATCATAATTACACTCCTTTAAGGACCTGAAAAGGCTTTGGCTACAAGCTTAAGTGATTCTTTTAGAGCCCCCACATATTCAATAGCGCTGTCCTGCTTATTTTCTAATGTTACTTCCAGCTGACCAAAAACAGCTTCAAAATTTGTATATATTTCAGTGGCATTGTTCATTTGAATTATCTTTCTGTACTTATCATGGGTGGCTTTTAAACTTTTCATGTTCCTATCCGCTTGTTTCCAATTCTTATTCTTAATATTCTGTTCTAAGGTAGTCAAATCACTATTCATAGCTTTATATGGAAGTGCCTTTGCAAATACTATCCATAATAATGCAAAGCACACAACCCATATTATTGCTATAATATGTCTCATATCTACTTTGTCAAACATAATATCAGCTCCTAAGCTATTCTATACCGTACATGCCATGTTTTTCATTAGTTGAACTCTTTAGTGACACATATAAATTGTTTGATGAATCAAGCCCAGCATAGAAAACATCCGATATATTCATTATGCCTTGCTTTTTTAACTGTTCTTCTATCCACTGCACTGTAAACTTTGTATCATCAAGATTTTCATTCATCAGCTTTCCATCTATAATAATGTCCTTGCTCAAACCTTTATAATATGTTGTTATTTTCATATCTGAAGGAGTAAGAGGTTGTTTTTCAGACTTTGGAAGCACAGAGAGAATGCCATCAGTTTCTAATATTGCAAATTCAACTTCAGCTGCATTAAATACGCTTTTTTCTCTTAGCAGCATCATAAGTTCATTAATGGTTACTCGGCACTTTTTCATATTTTCTTCAACCATTTGACCTTGTGAAATAAGTACTACAGGCTCAGAGTTTAATACCTTTCTTGCATTAAAGCTTTTTATATGAAGGTAGGAAGAGGCTATAGCAAGCAGTGCAAAAATAATTAAAGCTGCTGCAGAATACGGAAAAGAATTTATGTCTCCCAAGGCAACTACACCTGTTATAGTGCCTGCTGTGATACCAACAGTAAAATCAAAGAAGGTCATTTGTGAAATAAGCTTTCTTCCCATGAGTCTTGTTAACAGTAAAAGTAACAAATACGCACCAATTGTTCTAAGAAATATATTAATAAAGGCAGTCCACATAGTTAATCTCCTCTCTGTAAACAATATTGCCATACTTATTTTCTTATTTTTAAAGATTTATATGCATAAAAAAACCCTGAAGCTAAATTCAGGGTTTTATAAGATGATGTTATGACTAAGTGGCGGTAAGATTTTTAAAATTTAGCATTATACTTTTAAATAAGTATTACCATCTAGAGGAATAAGAGCCTGTAGTGGAGGTGTTTTATCAGCAAGGCCTACAGCATAGAAAGTATAAATGCGATTAGGTCTAAGATGCTGATTTGGTACATAAAGTATTCTTTCATTACTAGAAGTAAGTCTTAGTTCAAAGGAATAGGTGCCAGGGTCAACTCGAATATAGTCAGCTACTTCCTTGTACTGTAGATTTTTAAATAATACCGTCCCATCACTAAGGGTTAAATTTACACTAGGGGTATTTGGTGATAAGTGAACAAATCTAATATAAACTTTACCAGGCTCAGTTGGAATTATTGGTTCTAATATAGGCTGCAGGCTGAGATTTGGAAGAGTTCCAATAGCTGCAATAGTGAATATGGCCTTAGCTGGTATTTCTAAATTGGTATCTATAACAGGATTTTGGGTTGTTCCAGCAGGATAAACCTTTATATTATAATTTCCATTACTAACAGGAAGATAAACTGAAAAGTCTTTATAGGATAATCTTCTAATTATTAATCTGTTGTTTAAGTAAATATCAACTGAAGGAGCACCTGGTGCTGCATGAAGCACTCTCACATAGGAAACTGGAGCAGCTTCTTCTCTGTAGAGTGATTTACAATAATTATAGTATGGGCAATAAAACATGAATATATGTCTCCTTAAAATATTACTTCATTTGTATTATATGAAACATATTTTAGTTGGTAACCATGAAAAAAATTATATCTATACAGCAGATATGTAAGAAATATATTCCATTCAATATTAGAATTAAATAGTGAGTAGAGGTATATACTAAATTCATGTGCTGATTTACTGCAAAGAAGACTATATTTTAGAGCTGCATGAAATTGGGAGGAGGCATGAATTTGAAAAAGTTTCAAAAAACTATTCTAATTTTGCTATTATATACACTTTTATTTTTTATAATTCCTATAAATGTTAAGGCTTCAAATTATAATTATAACGCTGCTAACAAATATGAAATAGTGATTGAGATAGGAGAAAAAAGGCTATTTCTTGTTGATAAGAATACTAAGCAGGTTATAAAAAGCTATAGTATAGCTTGTGGGAAGGTTGATACCCCTTCACCTCTTGGTACATGGACTATTATAAGCAAAGCAGAATGGAGCGGAGGCTTTGGTACAAGATGGCTTGGTTTAAATGTACCTTGGGGACTATATGGAATTCATGGTACTAATAGACCAGGTTCTATAAGCTCTGCTGCTTCTCATGGCTGCATAAGAATGTTCAATAATGATATAGAGGATCTATATAAATACGTAAATGTTGGAACCATAGTGGTTATTCAATGTGAACTCTATGGAGCCTATAATGGAGGCTACAGATATTTAAAACCTGGAGACAGAGGTGCTGATGTGTTAGAAGTTCAACGATTGTTAAAAGCTAAAGGGTACTATTCAGGTAGTATTGACGGTGTTTACGGGGATGGAATGAAAGCTGGTATTATTCAATTTAGAGAAGAAAATAACTTGGAAACAAGCCATGATATAGATTACAAGTTCTATAAGAAAATAGGAATGGATTTATTTGACTAATTTTATGAGGGTTGCATTTAGTTTTCTTTTGTGTTAAACTGTGCTTAATTTAATACGGTATATGAGTAACCTAGGGTAGAGGCGCTGTAATTAATAGTAGCTTTCAAGAGTGGGCACACTAAGAAGGAGAGCAAAAGGAGTTATGGCCGAAGAAATTTTACTTGGCAAAGGAGATTTCTGGCTTTGCATATAATATATGCAGGGCTGTCACTTAGATATTACGGATTAAAGTCTGTATAAGTGGAGAGCTACAAAGGTAACACTAGTTGCATAGTTTTTTATTAATGCAGCAAAGGTGTTCCTTTGCTGCATTTGTTTTTTTATATAGGTTTAATAATATTCATATAAGATTTCAAATGCCCTGCCTAAGGTCGTATTAATGCTAAATATTACTTATGAAAAGGGGAGATTGAAATGTCTGTAATTGTTCAAAAATATGGTGGGAGTTCTGTAGGAACCATAGAAAAGATTAAAAAGGTAGCACAGAGCGTTATAAAAAAGCATGAAGCAGGCAATAGCATGGTGGTAGTAGTATCAGCTATGGGTGATACTACTGATGAATTAATTGCACTTGCAAAGCAGGTAACAGATAACCCTGACAGAAGAGAACTGGATGCTCTTTTATCTACAGGTGAGATGATTTCATCTTCGCTACTGGCTATGGCGCTTAAAGCTATGGGACACGATGCCATCAGCTATTCAGCATATCAAATTGGAATTAAAACCTCAGGTCAATATGGGAAATCATTAATAGACGATATTGATGGAACTAAAATACGAGAAAGGCTACAAGAAGGGAAAATAGTAATAGTTGCTGGTTTCCAAGGAATAAATGATGAGGGTGATATTACAACACTTGGAAGAGGTGGTTCTGACACTACCGCTGTTGCTATAGCTGTAAAGCTAAATGGAAGCTGTGAAATATATACGGATGTAGACGGAATTTATAGCGTTGACCCTAGAAAATATAGTGCAGCAAAGAAGCTTAAAGAAATTGACTATGAGGAAATGCTGGAGCTAGCAAGTCTTGGAGCGCAAGTTATGCATTCTCGTTCCATAGAGCTTGGTCAAAAGTATAGTATTCCTATATACGTTGGATTAAGTAATAGTGATATAGAAGGAACTGTAATTAGGGAGGTAAAGAATATGAACATGGAAAGTAAACCAGTAACAGGACTTGCAACTAGTGATGAAGATGTGGCTATAACAGTACAAAATATTTCTAATGATATAAATGTTTTATCTAATTTATTTGAAGATGTAGCAAGCAAGAGAATAAATATTGATATGATAAGCCAGACTGCACCAGTGAATGGTACTGTAAATATATCTTTTACTATACCTAAAGATGATTTGAAGGAGTGCCTAGATATAGTAAGTCTGTACTCCGAAGGGAAAAATATAATAATTGATGAAGATATAACTAAATTTTCTATAGTGGGAATAGGTATGAAAACTACCTCTGGAGTTGCTGCTAAGATGTTTAAGCTCTTTAGCAGAAATGATATATTAGTTAAAATGATTACTACCTCAGAGATTAGGATAACCTGTGCAATTAGACAAGAGGATAAGCTTAAAGCCATTAATATTATGGCATCAGAGTTTGAACTATAAAATTCAGCTTTTAAGGTGGTGAAGGATATGGAGTTCTTTGGAACAACGGAAGTTATTAATAATAAGCTTTTTATAGGTGGGGTAAATACCGTGGATTTAGTAGCTCAATATGGTACTCCACTATATGTAATTGATGAAACATTAATAAGAAATAAGTGTAAGAGATATTTTAAAGGGTTTAAAGTAAATGAAATGGGAAATAGAGTTGCCTATGCAGGAAAGGCATTTCTTACAATAGCTATGTGTCAAATTATAAATGAAGAAGGCTTATGCCTGGATGTAGTATCAGGTGGAGAGTTATATACTGCAATTAAAAGTTCTTTTCCTTTGGAGAGAGTGTATTTTCATGGAAATAACAAGACACTTGATGAAATAGACATGGGAGTAAAATATGGAGTAGGTAGATTTGTAGTAGATAATTTTTATGAAATAGAGAGAATAAACGAAGTTGCAGAAAAACATAATAAGGTGCAGAGTATTCTACTTAGAATAACCCCAGGCATTGAAGCTCACACCCATGATTATATTAAAACAGGGCAGATAGATTCAAAGTTTGGATTTACTATCTTAAATGACAACGCTTTAGAGGCAGTACGTAAGGCAGCAGCACTTCCAAATATAAATTTAGTAGGACTTCACTGCCATATAGGTTCTCAGATTTTTGAACTTGAGCCCTATGAAGAAGCTGCAGATGTAATGCTTACATTAATGAGCAGCATAAAAAATAAATTGGGGATAGAGCTTGAAGAGCTAGACTTAGGTGGTGGCTTCGGTATTCATTATAGAATGGGTGATAAGCCTAGAAGTATAGAGGAATTTTGTGAAACTATAATAAGAAGGGCAGAATATAAAGCTTTTGAACTCAATATAAAGCTTCCAAGGCTGGTTATCGAACCAGGTAGATCTATTGTTGGAAAAGCTGGTACTACCCTTTACAGCATCGGCTCTATTAAGGACATTCCAGAAGTAAGAAAATATGTGGCTGTGGATGGCGGTATGACAGATAATATAAGGCCAGCGCTTTATAAGGCAGAATATGAATGTGTAATTGCTAATAGAGTTGAAAGCAGTTCCCATGAAAAGGTGACTATATCTGGTAAGTGCTGTGAATCTGGGGATATACTTTTAAGTGATGTGGATATTCCAAGTGTAGAAAGCGGCGATATACTAGCAGTGCTTTCAACAGGAGCTTATGGGTACTCCATGTCAAGCAATTATAATAAAATACCCAGAGCTGCTGTAGTATTAGTGGGAGATGGAAAATCAAGGCTTATATGCAAGAGACAGAGTTATGAAGATTTGATTTCTACAGAATTATCACTTTAAAGAGTTGTGACACGGGGACGTTTCGTTTGGCATACTAGTGTGCCAAGCGAAACGTCCCCGTGTCACGCCTAGCTTACTTTTTCTTCTTCAAGGATAAATTTGTTTATTACTTTTGCAACGCCGTCTTCTTCATTTGTGCATGTAACATAGTCAGCTATTAGTTTAACTTCAGGGAAGGCATTTCCCATTGCTACTCCAAGTCCAGCGTATTTTATCATATCAATATCATTACCTGCATCACCAATACAGATTACTTCTTTATGAGATATACCTAGGTTTTCTGCAAGTAAGCCTACACCAAAACCTTTATTGACCTTCTTATTTAAAAATTCCAAGAAATAAGGAGCGCTTCTAACAACTGTATACTTATCATATACTTCGGAAGGCAGCTGCTCAACTACCTTTGATAGATAATTAGCTTCATCAACGAACATTATCTTAACAACATTTGTATCTAAAGGTATTTTACTAAAATCAGCAACTTCTAGTGGTATTTCATTTATTGTAGCTTCTACCATAGAATATTCATTTATTTCAGTTGTTACGCATTTTGATTCAGTTAAAAAGTGTATGTGGACCTTTAACTTTTTGCTTAGTTCATATAAGTAATTTAGGTCTTCGATATTCATTGGATTATCTGCAATTATTTTACCATCCTTAGTTCTTTGCACTAGTGCGCCGTTATATGCTACAGCGTAATCACCAGCTTCAACTAGATTAAGTTCTTTAAGATATTTTTTTATTCCATTTATAGGTCGGCCGGTTGCCAGTACTACTTTAACGCCTTTTGCCTTTGCTCTTTGAATTGCTTTAAAATTAGCTTTTGAAATTGTTTTATCTTCGCTTAATAGAGTTCCATCCATATCTAAGGCAATTAATTTATACATATCGTAACCTCCATGACATTTTTAAAAAATTCCACTAAAAATATTATAACATTACTGTATAAAAAATAAATGGAAGTAAATTCAATGAAAAGCTATACATAGATGGAAATGAAAAAATATTTTTTAAAAAATCATTCGTGGTTTTGTTGAAAAATTAGACATAAATTGATATAATTTTCTGTGGTTTGATAAATTATTGGATGTGGAGGGTCATGAAAATATGACTACAAGAATAGCAATTCTAGGTGGACCAAGATGTGGTAAAACCACCTTAATACAACAATTATATGTGGACATGAAGATTATGGGATTAAATGTAGGTTGTGCTTCAGAATATAGTACAGACTATTTAAGAGATAAAGGTATGATAGAGAGCATTGCAGAGCAATATGGAATATATTTAGGTCAGCAGAGAATTGAAGATGATTTAGGCATTTTTGATTATGCAATTACTGACTATGCAACCTTTGTACCATATGTTTATGGAAGGTTTATGCTTGGTAGTAAGAAAAGAACGAAAAAAGAGATAGAAATACTAAAGGATCTTTATTATCTTGCCCTTAGGGATATACCTAAGTATGATCATATATTCTTTGTTCCAAGAGAATTTGGATACTCTAAAGATGGAGTTAGGTGGCAGGATGAAGATACAGCAATAAGAGTAGATGAGGCAATTAAGCAATTTTTAGTTGCTGAAAATGTACCTTACACAGTAGTTGAAGGTTCAACAAAGGAAAGAGCAAAGAGAATTATAGAGATTGTAGGACTAGAAAGCAATCTTGAATAAAATATAAAGGTCTAGGAATTTTCCCAGACCTTTAATATTTCTTTTGACATGGAAACATAATAAAGATAAAATCAATAATGGTACACTTTATAGATAAAGAGGGAAATCCAATGTAGATTATTGTAATTTTATATTTATAAATATATTGATTTTATCAAAGGAGAGAAAAACATTGTCAGATTTAAGTAGAGAAATTGAAAAAAGAAGAACCTTTGCTATAATATCTCACCCTGACGCAGGTAAAACAACCTTAACTGAAAAGTTTTTGCTATATGGGGGAGCTATAAGACTTGCTGGTTCTGTAAAGGCGAGAAAAGCAGCAAAGCATGCTGTATCAGACTGGATGGAAATTGAAAAACAAAGAGGTATCTCTGTTACTTCTTCAGTTATGCAGTTTAATTATGATGGATACTGTATAAATATATTAGATACTCCAGGTCACCAAGATTTTAGTGAAGACACTTATAGAACCTTGATGGCTGCAGATAGTGCAGTAATGGTTATTGACGGAGCAAAAGGTGTCGAGGAACAAACAAAGAAGCTTTTCCACGTTTGCAGCTTAAGAGGAATACCAGTATTTACTTTTGTAAATAAGATGGATAGAGAAGCAAGAGACCCTTTTGAACTATTAGAGGAAATTGAAAATGTTCTTGGGATTAAGTCCTATCCAATGAATTGGCCAATAGGCTCAGGAGCGGATTTTAAAGGCGTATATGATAGAGAAAAGAAAGTAATCCAAGCTTTTAATGGAGGAAACCATGGGCAGACCCTAGTAGAATCTGTTGAAGGAAGCATAGAGGATAATGTATTTAAAGATCTTTTAGGTGAATCACTTCATAAGAAGCTTATGGATGATATCGAGCTTCTTGATATAGCTGGAGATGAATTTGATTTAGATAAAGTTAGTTCAGGTGAACTTACCCCAGTATTCTTTGGAAGTGCGCTTACAAACTTTGGGGTGGAGCCATTCCTTGAGGACTTTTTAAAGTTAACTACAGCTCCTCTTTCAAGACAATCAAACATAGGAGAAATTGATGCTTTTTCACCAGAGTTTTCAGCCTTTGTTTTCAAGATACAAGCAAATATGAATCCAGCTCATAGAGATAGAATAGCATTTATGAGAATTTGCTCTGGTGAATTCAAAAAAGGTATGGAAGTGTTCCATGTACAAGGTGGCAACAAGGTTAAGCTAGCACAGCCACAGCAATTTTTGGCTCAAGATAGAGAAATTGTAGAAACAGCTTATGCAGGTGATATTATTGGTGTGTTTGATCCAGGTATATTCAGTATAGGGGATACACTATGTGAAACTTCAAAGAAATTTAAGTTTGAAGGGATACCAACCTTTGCACCAGAACACTTTGCTAGGGTAAGAACTATAGATACTATGAAGAGAAAACAGTTTATTAAGGGTATTACTCAAATATCCCAAGAAGGAGCTATTCAGGTATTTAAGGAACTTCATATAGGAATTGAAGAAATAATAGTTGGGGTTGTAGGTGTACTCCAATTTGAAGTTCTGGAATACAGACTTAAACATGAATATGGCGTTGATATTAAGATGGATAGATTAGCTTACAGATATGTTAGATGGATTGAAAATACTGATATAGATGTAGATAAGCTAAATATAACTAGTGATAGCAAAAGAGTTAAGGACTTTAAGGATAGAAATCTTATTATTTTCCAAAGCGATTGGGCAATAAGTTGGGCTCTTGAGCACAATAAGGGGCTTATACTATCAGACGTAGGAAAGAATAACGAGGAATAATATAAAAGCATGGAGCAGCACTCCATGCTTTTATTATCGTTCAAAAGAAAATAAGTTTTTATCGCAATCACTGCCATATAAAATTAAATCCTTAATTATTTGGGCACCTATTATACTATATGTGTTGCTATTAGTTCCAGCAGGAAGATTAAAATAGCAGTTAGGATACTTTGTATGAGTTCCTATATAAGTCAGATCATCTTTGCTTTCTATATATCTGGAACTCCACTCATAGTCAATGTTAAGCATATTATAATCAGTATACATGCTTTGTACTTTTCGAAGAAGGTATTGACTCTTTTCTTTTAGTATAGCTTCAATGTCCATATTTTTCATTTCATCGGTGCAATATTGAAGTACCATTATCCTATTATCAGAGGTAGTTCTCAGGTGAAGCAGATTTTGGTTATCCTTAATAACCATGGAATATTTATCAATGCAGTCTTTTACCCCATTTACAGGATTAGTTACTATTCCAAAGGTGTTTTTTAAGGAAAAAGACGGCTTTTTAAACAGTTTTAAAGTTGATAATCCAGTGCAAAATACTATCTTCTTGCAAAGAATGTTAAATCCGTTGGTAGATACTTTCATTTTGTTTTCAGAGTAATCATAACTTATTAGTGGAGTCTGCTCATATATTCGCCCTCCAAGTGCTTCGAAAGCCTTTACCAGTGTATGTGAAAATTTTAGTGGGTCAATGGTTGCAGTATTTTTTGTTACAATGGCATCTTCGTCATTAATAGTGAATTTTTCAATGCAGTCTGGCAAATTGATGTATTTAACTTCAAAATCTAATTTCTTTCGCAGGTTATATTCTTTCTTCAAATCAACTAAAGGATTGATGTATAGGGTATCCTTTCTATTGAATTCACAGACCTTGCACAGATGAAATAAGGTGTTTTCAAATTCATCTGAAGCCTTTATGGATAGTTTATAAGCTCTTTCAGCAGCTTCTTTTGGTATAATTCTAGAAAGATCTAGAAGTGTTTTGCTAAGTTCTGGCTGAAGCATTCCATCCATTGAAGATGTTGTACCAGAACCTATCAAATCCTTTTCAATCAATATAGTATTCACATTATATAAGGACAAATAATAGGCTGTAAGGCAGCCAGCAAGACCAGCACCAACTACTACTACATCGCAGACTTCATTATTAGACAGTTTTGGATAGTTTTTATAGTTCTTATTAATATTATTCCAATAGGTATTTCCATATATAAGATTCATACACTCTGTCATCCTTTCTATGGTTAAAGCAATATGTTTAGTTTCTACAGTTTAATATTAAATAATGTATAAATTTATATATTTTATTATAAATAAAAATCCGCTGGTATATTTACCAGCGGATAAGTATTAATCCATTATATCAAGAAGGTATTTAGTTAGATAGGTAGACTCTTGGTGCCTATAATAAAATCTGCCAAGAGGTTTATTGAGTAAATTGTCTGCTTTTGCTAATATAAAATCTACAAGCTTAACAGTACCATAGGCAAGAATTAATCCACCAATAACATCTATAACCCAGTGTATTTCAAGGTACATGGTTGAAAATATAACGCTAAGACAGAAGAAACCCCATATCCATTTGAATAGCTTATTCTTTTCTCTTAAAACTAAAAGAAACATTGCAAAGGCTATTGAGGTATGCATAGATGGAAAACAATTTAAAGTCCATCCAGCAGCTTGTTCAGGAGTAAAGTTCCTTGCCATTCCATCTGGGTGTCCAAGTACATACCAAACCTCTTGTAGGTGGAACATAAGATAAAATGGTGTTATTAAAAATACTTGGAAGATATGCGCTGAAAGTGCATATCGTATTGCTTTTTTAAGATCTTTTGAAATGCAAGCTCTGTAAAGAGGTAGAATAACTGGCAATACAAATCCATTTTGGTAAACTAAACGCATAAACCAAGTTAAAGTATCTGATTGATAAACCCTCATAAAAGCAGCATCATTTAGCGGTATTTTACTAAATAGGGGATTTAAATCAAAAACTATTTTCCTGCTTATCTGCCAGCTTAGCATTTTTCCCCAAAAGGCATACCCATGTACGCTTATGTATTGGATTATAAGTAAAAATGGTATACAGAGTATTATAAATGGAAGCCATTTTACATCTCTTCTCATGTCAGAATATGCTGTAAAGCTAGCAAAGGCTAATAAATAAAAGTATGCCTTATAATCTACGCCTGCATTAGAATATAGAGATGTTAGAATAGCAGTTCTTAAAAAGTATAGACCTATTAAAATAAAAAAATATTTATCTATTAGTCTCCAAACCATCAATAGTTTATTTTTAAGCCAAGAACCAATTGAAGATGATTCCTTAATTCTAGAAAAAAGTACACTTAACACGAAGAGATCCTCCATTAATTATAATAATTGTGAGCAAACGAAGATGCCAATGCCACGCTTCAAATTATAACATAATATTGGAGGACAAGTACATAATAATAATGAATTTTAAATAGCTTCAAAAATTAAAATGCTCAAGCATTAAAGCAATGAGCATTGAAAATTAGATATTATTGTATTTGTAATAAGTTATCTTGAGATAATTCATTACATTTTAAAACTTATCTTGGAGTTTTCCTTCTCCCAAATATAGCATCTACAACAAATATTATTGCAGCTACTAAAAGTAGAAGATTGATTAAACTTCCACCTATTCTAAAAATTAAACCAATTAGCCAGAATAGAATAACAAATCCACCTATCCAACGTAATATAGCCATAATTATTCCTCCTTCACTGTTTTATGTACATTGAAACATATATGTAATTTTTTATGTAATAATATTATTTACATATAGTTTAGTTATTATTTGAGGAAATTTATGCCATAAATATTTTAAGTGTATCCATACATTTGCAAAAAGTGTATTAGTGTCTATAATAATATTAGGAGATTAAAGAAAACAGGGGGAATACATATGGAGGAAAGAAAAGAAGTTATGGCAAGTGCTATTAAAGTTAGCGATATTGCAAAAGTTGGAGTTATGGCAGCTCTTATATATGTTGCTACCTGGCTCATTCATATTCCAATTGGAGAAAAGGCAGTTCTGCACCTAGGAGACAGTATGGTATTCACTGCAGCAATTATTCTTGGAAAGAAGAAAGCAGGTGTAGCTTCAGCCATCGGAATGTGTCTATTTGATGTTTTATCACCTTATGCTATTTGGGCGCCATTCACTTTTGTTATAAAAGGACTTATGGGATACTTAGCTGGATGGATTGCTTATAGGAATGACTATGAAGGAAACAATTCTCTTAATAACATTTTAGCATTTACTGTTGCAGGTATTTGGATGATAGTAGGATACTATTTTGCTGGAGCATTTATATATCATAGTTTCATTATAGCTTTAAACGATATACTAGGAAATGTAATTCAGGTAGTTGGCGGAGCTGTTATAGCAATTCCACTTGCAAGATTGCTTAAAAAGGCAAATGTAAAGTAAATAATGCAATAAAAAATATATACTAAGAAACCTATAGTAGCAATGAACTATAGGTTTCTTATTTTTTTATCAAAACCTGCACAGATAGGATTATATTTAATATTTTAATAGTATACCCATGCTTTTATAGATTTTTCAAATAGAGTATGTAGCCTTATAAAATAGGGGGAGTGGAAGTGAAAGATACCAGCGAACAATTTAAGATTAGTGAAATTATAAAAATATTGTTAAGAAGGTATATAACCATATTAGTTTGTATTGTTTTATGTGTATCAATAGGTTTTTTTACAGCTTTTTTTGTAATACAGCCTTCTTATGAAGCAAGCATTAGTATTATTGTAGGAAATTCATCAACTAGCGGTACGAAGCTTGATTACGATCAATTGATGTTATATCAAAAGCTTGTGAAAACCTATTGTGCAATTGCAAAGACTTCCACTGTTGCTGAAAAAACCATAGAAAAGGTAGGCTTAAGCATATCTACTGATGATTTTGAAAAGCTAATTACTGTAGTTCCAGAGGCAGATACTCAAATTTTTGATATAAAAGTAAGAGCTAACAGCAAAAAACAGTCGGTAGAAATAATCACCGCATTAAGTCAAGTATTTATTGATGAAGTAAAGAACACCTATCCGTCAGATAGTATTAAGATTATGGATAAGGTTAAAGCTAGCGATAACCCAATATCGCCAAATAAAAAGCTTTATTTATTTATTTCTGCTTTTGCAGGATTAATGTTAGCTTTCATAATAATCATGGTAAAAGAATACTCGGATAATACCTTTAAAACAGAAGAGGACGTGGAAGATAATTTAGACTGTCAAGTAATAGGAATTATTCCAAGAGAAAATGATGGAATTAATAATTTAATAATTAAAAAATCTAACATGACTATGGAGGCCTTTAGAACTCTTAGAACTAATGTAGAGTTTTCATCCATAGATAAAAAAGTTCAATCTATCATGCTAACAAGCAGTAAACAAGGAGAAGGAAAAAGCAGTATTGCATATATACTTGCTTTCATTATGTCTCAGAATGGTAAAAAAACACTACTAGTTGACTGTGATTTAAGAAAGCCGGAACTTTATAAGTTTTTTGAAACTAGTAATAAAAAGGGACTATCAAATATATTGTGTGGAGTAAACAAATGGGAAGAAGAAAAATATAAAACAAAATTTAATAATTTGTATATGATTACGGCTGGAACAAAACTTCCAAATCCTACAGAATTATTATCATCACATAGGATGAGGGAATTTATGGAGACATGGAAACAGAATTTTGACTATATTATTATGGATACTCCACCAGTAGGTATTGTTACTGATGCTCAGGTGTTATCTACACTATGTGATGGCTGCATCTTTGTAGTGGCAGCTGGAGAATCAGTAAAAGAGGATTCCATTAAGGCAAAAAATTTATTAAAAATTGTAAACGCTAAGATAATAGGAGTGTGTCTAAATAAAGTAGAAGTGTACAAAAAATATGATGATAAAGATTATTTAGATAGCAATGAAAAAATAAGAGAACCTTTCATAGATAAGCTTAATAAATATATAGAAAAGATAAAAAAATTAATAAAAAGAAATTTACACAAGGATGATAAAAAGATAAATTGATAGCTGAAATGGGGGATTAAAAATGCTAAAGCTTGCATTTATAGGAGTAGGATATGTTGGACTAGTAACAGGTACTTGCATGGCTGAACTTGGTATGGAGGTTACTTGTATAGATATTAGTAAAGATAAAATAGATAAATTAAATTTAGGGATTATTCCAATATATGAGTTAGGACTTGAAGAGTTGGTATTAAAGAATTTAAAAAGCAATAGATTAAGCTTTACTACTGATATGAAGAGTGTGGTTGAAGAATGTGATGTAATTTTTATTACGGTAGGAACCCCTCAGGGAAGTGATGGAAGTGCAGACTTAAGCTATGTAGAACAGGCGGTAGTGGAAATTGCAAAATATATGAATAGATATAAAGTTATTGTGGATAAATCCACAGTACCAGTTGGCACTGGAGAAATGGTTAAAAGTAAAATAGAGGCTGAACTAAAGGCTAGAGGTGTAGAGTATGATTTCGACGTAGTATCAAATCCGGAGTTTTTAAGAGAAGGTACAGCAATTGGAGACTTTATGAATCCAGACAGAATTATTTTGGGGGTTGAAAGTAAGAGATCCGCAGAAGTAATGAAAAAAATTTATGAAAAAGTTTTAATTAAGGGAGTGCCGCTTTTATTAACTAATCTAGAGACAGCTGAATTAATAAAGTATTCAGCAAATGCCTTTCTTGCATCAAAGATTTCCTATATAAATGAGCTTACAGAGCTTTGTGAATCTATAGGAGCTGATATAAGGGCTGTTTCAAAGGGAATTGGAATGGATAAGAGGATAGGAAGTGCTTTTTTAAATGCTGGTCCAGGATACGGTGGAAGCTGCTTTCCAAAGGATACTGCTGCACTAATAAAAATTTCAGATGCTGCTGGATGTAAATTGTCTATCGTGGATGCTGTAATTAGAGCAAATGCTAAACAAAAAGAAAGAATGTTTAAAAAGATAACTAAAGCATTTGGGGATATCAGTAATAAAGTAATAGCAGTACTAGGTGTAACCTTTAAAGCAGATACTGATGATATAAGGGAATCTCCTGCTGTAAGCCTTATTAATAACCTATTAAACAGTGGTGCAAGACTTAGAGTATATGACCCAGGAATATCAGAACTAGTATTTATAAATAATGAGGAATCGAGAAATAACTTGTATATTTGTAATAACGAGTATGAGGCAGCAGAAGGTGCTGAGGCTTTAGTAATAGCAACTGAATGGAGTCAATTTAAGAAGCTTGATTTAAAAGCTATTAAGCATAAGATGACAAATACTTGGTTTTTTGATTTAAGGAACTTATATAGTCCAGTTGAAGTTACAAAGGCTGGTCTTAATTATATAGGTAATGGTAGAAACAATATTGTAAGTATAATTTATACCATAACTAAAGATGGAAAAGAAGACTATGAAGTCATATAGCATTAATAAACGGTAAGGAGATTACTATGAATATTGTTGTCACAGGTGGGGCTGGTTTTATTGGATCGCATCTATGTGAGGCGCTTTTGTGCAGTGGAAATAGGTTAGTAGTAATTGACAATTTTAATGATTTTTATAATCCAGACATTAAAAGAAGAAATATAAAAGAAATACTGCATATGATGAAGAAAAACAATATTCCAGAAGATAATTTGAGATTATATGAATATGACATTAGAGATAAAGAAGCAGTTGGAAAATTGATTGGCAAAGATATAGATGTTGTAGTACACTTGGCTGCCATGGCTGGTGTAAGAAATTCTATACAAAATCCTAAGTTATATTATGAGGTAAATGTGCTTGGAACTCTTAATATATTAGAGGCTTGCAAAGCAAGTAATGTTGGAAAAATAGTATTTGCATCAAGCTCATCGGTTTATGGAAATAACAAAACTGTGCCTTTTAAGGAAGAAGATAGAGTAGACTTCCCTATATCTCCTTATGCTGCAACAAAGAAATCAGGTGAGCTAATGTGTTATACCTATCACTTATTATATTCATTTAACATTGCGTCACTTCGTTTTTTTACTGTCTATGGACCAAGGCAGAGACCTGATTTAGCAATTCATAAGTTTACCGAAAAAATATTTAATGGTGAAGATATACCCATTTATGGTGATGGTACTACCAAAAGAGATTACACATATATAAGCGACATTGTTGATGGGATACTAAAGGCAATTGAATGGGTTAATAAAAATGAAAATAGTTACGAAATTTTTAATCTTGGAGAATCAAGGACTATATCTTTGAATTTTATGATTGACACAATACAAAATACAATTGGTGAAAAGGCAAAGAAAAAGATGCTTCCTATGCAGGGTGGAGACGTAAATATAACTTATGCAGATATAACTAAGGCAAAGCAGATGCTTGGATACAATCCATCTATGCAATTTGAAGCTGGAATAGAAAATTTTATTGAGTGGTATAGAAGAGTAAATGGTCGGTGATAACATGGGGGCTAATGTAAAAAAGCCATATTTTTTAATAACAATAGATACAGAAGGAGATAATTTATGGGAAAAGCCCTGCAGCATAACTACAAAGAATGCTGAATATTTGTTTAGATTTCAAGAACTATGTGAGGAGTACGGTCTCAAGCCAACCTATTTAACTAATTATGAGATGGCTTCTTCTAAGGTTTTTATCGAGTTTGCAAGGGACGTAATAAAGCGCAATACAGGAGAAATAGGAATGCACCTTCATCCATGGAACAGTCCTCCACTGATACCTTTGACAAAGGATGATTTTAGACTACAGCCTTATTTAATTGAATATAATGAAGAAGTTATTAAACAAAAGGTAGAATATATGACAAAACTCTTAGAAGATACTTTTCAAATATGTATTGCAAGCCATAGGGCAGGCAGATGGGGATTTAATGAGTATTATGCAAAAGTACTGGAAGAACTGGGCTATAAGGTGGATTGTTCAGTAACGCCGCTTATTAACTGGAATTCTCAAAAGGGAGTACCTTTAGGAAAGGGAGGAACTGATTATAGTTCCTTCCCAGATAAGGCCTATTTTTTAGATTTAAGCGATATATCAAGAGAAGGCAAATCAAGAATTTTAGAAGTACCTATGACGACTATTTCTACGGATTCTATGCTTTCAAAGGGAATAAATAATAAACTTAAGAATAAAAAAATGCTTAGAAAGTTCACAAATAGACTTTTCTCAAGTTTCTTTATGCTTAGACCAAATGGAAGAAACTTGCATAGATTACTGTGGATAATCGATAAAACAATTGAAAATGAAAAGGATTATGCTGAATTTATGATTCATTCCTCAGAGCTTATGCCAGGTGGTAGTCCTACTTTTAAGAGTAAAAATCATATTGAAAGGTTGTATAGAGATTTAAGAATGTTGTTTGACATAGTTCATAAAAGCTTTAATGGAGCTACTATGCTGGAGTATTACAACTATTTTAATGCAAAATAAGAATTAGGGGTCGAGTTGTTCTATGAAGAAGGTAGCATTTTTTATTCCTGATTTGGGTGGAGCTGGAGCAGAAAGAGTTGTATCAAACTTGACACAGGCTTTAGCTGAAAGAGGATATGATATATTTCTTATCCTTTATAATCAAAGTGATGTAGCATATCCCTTTGGGGGTAAGCTGCTCACTATTGATGGAAGAAGTAACAGCATACTATATAAAAACAAAATATTAAAGTTTTTATATAGAACTTATAAGCTTAAAATGCTTAAGCATAAGTATAAATTTGACTTTGTAATAAGCTTCCTTGAAAATCCCGATTTTCAAAATATATTAACTAAGGGAAAAGAGAAGGTATATATTTCAGTTAGAAACTATGCCTCAAAATCTTATTCTAAAAGCAAAAAATTTATTTCAAAGCTTCTATATAGAAGAGCTGATAAAATAATTGCTGTTTCTGAAGGAGTAAAAGAGGATTTAATAAATAACTTTTTAATACAAGAACGAAAGATTAAAGTAATTTACAATCCCTATGATTTAGAAAAAATAAATCTATTAGCACAGGAAGCTATTGAAGGGAAATTTCAAGATATATTCAATAAGAAATGTATTTTAAATACAGGAAGATTAACTAGGCAAAAGGGACAATGGCATCTTATTAGAGTCTTTTCCTATGTTTGTAATGAATTTAGTGATGTGGAACTAGTTTTCCAAGGAGAGGGACCTCTGCTTGAGAAGCTGAAAAGGTTAGCTGAAAGCCTAGGAATAATTGATAGAGTACATTTTATTGGTTTTCAGAGTAATCCTTTTAAATTTATGAAAAGTAGCTACATCTATGCGCTTACATCACTATATGAGGGTTTTCCAAATACGCTGGTAGAAGCAATGATTTGTGGGCTGCCCGCTATATCAGTTAATTGTAAATCAGGGCCTAAAGAAATATTACTAAGAACTAAGGATAGTACGGATGAAAGCTATGGAATTTTACTAGAGGAATTTCAGCAAAACGAAGATATTGAAGGTTTAATATTAAGCGAAGAAGAGAAGAAAATGGCTGCAAGGATATGCCAGCTCCTAAGAAATAATGAAGAATATCAAATTTATAGAGCAAAGTCAATAGAAAGGTCAAAGGATTTTAGGCTTACAAAAATTATTGAAGAATGGAGAAAAATTTTATGATATAAGGATAATTATATGATTTATGTTGTTGTTACCATTATTTTAATCTTTGCATCTTTATTAGACTATATAGAAATTCCTAAGAAATTAAGAATAACTCTAATTTATTTATTAAACGCCATGTTAATTTTTATGTCTGGATTAAGATATGAAACTGGGCACGACTATTATAACTATATTAATATATTTGATAACTTAAACGGTTTTAAGGACTATTTTGCATCCTATCAATCGAGTCCTGTTGAGGTTGGATATGCATTATTAAATATAATAATAAAGGATCTTGGAGGGGGGCCAGAAGTACTTTACTTCATTATAGCTTTTCTCACCATAGTGATATTTTCCTATGCAATAAATAAACAGACTAAACATTATTTTACTACAATGCTAATGTTCTATTTTTTACTATACTATGAAAATACCATGGGACATATTAGAGCGGGAATGGCAATGGCTATAATTTTGTGCAGTATAAAATATATTGAAAAGCAGGATTTTATTAAGTTCTTAGCATTAATAATAACTGCAGCCAGCTTTCATAGTACAGCACTAGTGGTACTTCCAGTATATTTTATAAAGAAGTATGAGCCTTCAAAACAGATAATTACTGTAACGATTTTAGCAGCTTTTTTAATTGGAAGAATTAATATTATAGCGATTTTAGTAAAGTACATTGAATTAATTAATATTAACTTTTATTTAACTAATAAAATCCTCAATTATGCTTCTAATGAAGTATTAACTGATTCATTTAAAACTATAATTATCAGATTAGGTATACTTATAGCATTTATTCTATCAGAAAAAAATATAGGCGATAAACTGAAAAATTACAAAGCAGTAATGTATATGCAATATCTAGGGACATTAATGCTGCTTATGCTATCCAGTTCCCCAAGCGATTTTGGAACAAGAGGAACACGAAGCTTATTTTTTATTCAAATTCTAATACTGCCATCATTACTTCAAAACGTAAAAAATATTTATTTAAAAATAATGGCGCATTTTGTTATTGTACTTTATGGGTTGTTTCTTTTCTTGAGTTACATGAGCGTTTATGGGTACGCATTTTTTCCGTATAAAAATATTTTTCTAAAATAAATACACTAATTCATTTCAGGGGGATAGCTTTATGGATTATGGCGAAGTCAAAATAGGACTTATGGACAGCAATGTCACAAAGCTAAAAGGTGGTCCATTAGTTTTTATGGGAAGATTAAAGGAAGGTATGATTGATAAAGGTGTATATAGCGAAGATAACTTTAATAAATGGATAAATCTTTCTTTTAAGAAAATTCCCAAAGAAGTATTAAAAAGAAGAGAAGACATGGAAATCATAGTAAGATTTGATGGAATTTATAATGTGAGTCTAGTTCCTAATAGAATTCCAAAAAGTCTAAAGAGCATTTGGGATAGAGCGTTTTTTATATATATAAATAATAAAATTGTTAAGAATTACAAAATTGCTGATAAAATAATCTACCAGAGTGAGTTTTCAAAATTTCACATTGAAGATCTGCTGTTAAAAAGATTTAAAGTAGATTTAGGTAACAAAAAGACTAAAATTATATATAATGGAATAGATATAAACAGATTTAAACCAGAAGAGAATTTAAAAAACACTTCAAATTTTCCTAATATATTAGTATCTCATAGAATGGTACCATACAAAAGAGCACATCAAATTCCTCAAATTGTTTCAAAACTTCGTAATTATTATCCTAACCTAAAAGTACATGTAGTAGGTAATGGAGTAAAAAATCCATTATATTTTAACGAAAGCTCCTTGGATTACTTCAAAAAACAAGTAAAAGCTTTAGGACTAGATGAAAATTTTTGCTTTTATGGCTATGTTGAACCGAATAATTTGCCCAAAGTATATAATAGCTGTGATTTTATGCTGAATTTATCCTATGCGGATCCTTGTCCCAATGTAGTTATTGAAGCCATGGCCTGCGGACTTCCTGTAATTGCACCTAATTCCGGAGGAATACCAGAACTTATTGGGACTAGCGAATTATTAGTTAATGAAGAAATTGATTTAGTCAAATTTTATCCTATGTTTTGTTATGAGGATTTACCTAAGATTGAAAGTGATAAATATGTAGAAAAAATATTACAGGTATTAGAGAAGCTTCAATTTTATTCACAATACTGTAGAGAAAGAGCTGTAAAAAATTTTGATATAAATAATATTATTGAAGAATATATTTCCTTTGCCTGTGAATAATATTTCATTTAATAGAGGTGGCGGGATAATGAAAAGAGTGCTGTTTATAATAAATTCACTTGGACTAGGTGGAGCAGAAAGAGTTGTAGTATCTCTTGCAAATCAGATGGCGAAAGAAGGAAATAAGGTATATATAATTTATTTTAAAAATCAGTGTATGTTTGAAGTGGATTCTAAAGTTAAAACAATTTGTCTTTATAGCAGTTTAAGTAAAAATCCTTTTAATATAATTAGAAACAAAATGTCCTTAGAGAAAATAATTAAAAGTTTAGAGGAAGAAGGCTGCTTTGACCTCATAACAGCACATCTTTTCTATTCACATTTAATTTGTAGGTTAAGTATATATAGTAATAGAGTCAATTATGTAATGCATAGCATGTATTCAAAAATGTTTAATAAGAATAAGTTTTATTTAACTTTATTTAACTTTATGTATAAAAGTAGAAATTTAATTTGCGTGTCTCAAGGGTTAAGAAATGAATTTATAAAATATTGGAAGATAGATGAGGCAAAAAGCATTTTAGTCATTAACAATCCCATTGATATAGATTATATAATGAAAAAAGCCAATGAAGAAGTTCCTTTGAAAGATAAATATATAGTTTCCGCGGGAAGGCTTACAAAAATTAAACAATTCGATGTTTTGATAATAGCATATCTGCTCAGCAGCCTAAAAAAAGATTACAAGCTTTTAATAATTGGCGAAGGTGAAGATAGAGAAAGGCTGGAGGAAATAATTCATAGGTTTAATGGAGAAAATTATGTGTTTTTAAGAGGCTATGAGAAAAATCCTTACAAATGGATTAAAAATGCTGCTGCATATGTTTGTACCTCAAGTTATGAATGTTTTCCTTTAGCATTTTTAGAAAGTTTATGCTGCAATACACCTGTAGTAAGTTTTAATTGTGATTATGGGCCAAGAGAAATCTTAAGAGGAGAGTTAAAAAAGTATTTGGTTAAAAATCATCATATTGATGACTTAATAGAGACTATTGAAAGAGCAGTTTTGGAACCTCATGAGATACCAGAAGAATATTTTATGAATTATGATGTAGAAAAAATAGTAGAATTATATTTTAAGGTACAAGAAATTACAAGGCAGGTAGGAGATAAATGATTACAGTAAAAAGAAAGAAATTTTTCTTGAATTTTCAGGATGTATATTTTGCTAAGGATAGTGAAAAAGTGACTATAGATAAAAGAACTGATATAGCTATTTTTGTACAGGCATCGGATAAAATAGTAGGCGCCAAGGAATTTCATACACAAATTATTGATTTGAATAAGTCTGAAGAAGAACTATTTAGAGATATACATGAGCATGATAGAAATAAAATTAATAAAGGAATAAAAAAGAAATGTTTCACAGTGAAAATTAATGATTCACCTTCTTTTGAAGATATTAAAGCCTTTCAAAATTTTTTTAAGGTATTTGCAGAAAAAAGAGGAATTAAAGACTGTAATATTGGAAGAATTAATTCTTTGATAAAAAGTAATGCACTTGTAATGTGTTCAGCACAAGATTGTGATGGAAAAATACTGTGTTATCATGTATATGCTGTAGACGAAAAAAGGGCAAGATTACTTTACTCAACTTCAAAGTATATTTTCGGTAATGACTCCAAATATAGAAACCATATTGGTATTGCTAATAGATATCTTCATTGGTGTGAAATAAAATATTTTAAAGGAAAAGGTTTCTCCGTTTATGATCTTGGGGGGATATCCAAAGATAAAAATGATGATCATTTGATGAATATTAATAGATTTAAGAAAGGTTTTGGGGGAAGAGAAATAGTTGAGTATAACAAGTATAAAGGTATAAGTTTGTTAGGCAGGATTCTAGTATGGATATTAAGAAAAAATGCTTGACATTAATACAAAATATTAATAGCTATATAATCAAGAATTCCAACTTCATCCTATATACAGCTTTAAGACTTATAACTACTGGCATTGGCTTCTTGATAAATATTATTATTGTAAGGAAGCTAAGTGTAGATGATTATGGCATCTACTCTATAACAATAATGCTCTTGGGGTTCGCCACTACTTTTGGATTTAGCTGGAGTTCCTCAGCTATTCTATACTTTGGAAGTAAAGAAAAGGCTGAACATGGAGATATAAACAAAACCTTTTGGTCAAGAAGTTTGATATTATCAGTAAGCTTTATTATTGTTTCAGCAATAATATTAATTTTTAGATATAAAATAAATAATTATGCTTCTCAAAATATAGTGTATAAGCTGTTATTATGGCTATGTATTCAGATGATAGTAGATTTTTTAAATCAATACTATCTGTCGGTACAAAAACAGATTTTGGCCTGCTTTATGTATCTTGTATCTAAAACGATACTTTTAATTGCAACTCTGATAATAACTTTTCGAAACCCAATGGATTTTATAAATTTAAACATTTTTACTGATTGTTTAATGATCTTGTTTATCCTTAAAATAAATAAGAAAGACATTAAGAAACCTGTTTTCAATAAAGAATATCTTAAGGAAATACTAGATTTTTCACTTTGGCAATTATTTGGATTTTCTGGCTTGTATTTAACTAACTTTGGAGATAATTGGGTAATTAAATACTTTTTAAACAATAGAGAAATAGCCATATATAACTCAGCTTATAAACTCTATAACGCTTTTTCGGATTTGTCATATCTAATAGTAAATTTTTATGGAGCATATATAATCGAAAAATTAAAAAACAATAGGCTTGATGAACTGAAGGATTTTTATTATAAGCAAAGATTTATGCTGTGGGGAATTATCTCAATTATTCATTTAGGCATAATCTTAGGATGCCGTCCAATCATAATATTTATATATGGGTACAGATACATAGAATCAATACCTATGCTTCAAATTTTACTTGTTGGAAGTATTTTTAGATATTTTACTGTGTTTTATGTTCCATTTTGTAATGCTACTAAGGGCTATGTTCAGCTTCAAATTTTGAACTTGATTCAAGCATCTTTGAATATAGTTTTGGATGTTATTTTGGTAAAAAGTATAGGAACTTTAGGAGCTGCTGTTGCTACAACCACTGCAGTAATATTTGTAGGAATATTTACCGTTATGTATTTTGAAAAGCAATTAATTAAGCAGATATATGATTCTTATGTAAATGATGAAAATGCCATTCTTAACTTCATAGTTAGGGGGGTAGGTATTGTGAACCCAATTAAAAAAAGGGAGTTAATTCATAAACTTTACAAATTGCCTTATGTTAAAGCCATAAAAAATATTATGAAAAAGAAAATAGGAAAACAAAGCAGTGCTTTTGACAGTGTAAAGTTAGAATATGACATAGGAATAAAAGAGGATCTTTCTATTGATGCAGCAGAAAAAGTGCTAATGGATTGGCCTGTTTATATCAAAAGGCCTTATGTTGGCCTTGTAAGGGAATGTGAAATACCAGGAGCATATTGGCCAATATACGAAAAATTCTTAAAAAATAATAATATCAAATATGACTATTATGATATTCACAGTAGTAATTTTATAGAAGAGGCAAGGAAATTTGATGTTATTGTTTGGAGAACTCTTAGTTATCCTTCTGAGCAGGAAGAAGCAGCTTCCAAGATAAAGATATTGGAAAATAGTATGGGAAAGCTATGTATTCCACATGAACATGAATTATGGATATATGAGAACAAAATCAATCAATATTATTTATGCAAAGTAAATTCATTGCCTGCTATAAACACCTTTATATCAAATTCAAAGGAAGAGACAATGAATTATATTAAGAATTGTAAATATCCATTTGTATCAAAAATTACTAATGGTTCTAGCTCTGAGGGTGTTTCTTTAATAAAAAATTATAAGCAAGCCAAAAAACTATGCTCAAAAATTTTTGATAATGGAAAGAGCATCTGTTGGAGCTATATAAAGCAAAAGGATTATGTTTATTTTCAAGAATTTATACCAGATGCAAAATTCGATTTAAGAGTAATGATAGTAGGAAATAACTACTTTGGATTTTATAGAGATGTACCAGAAGATGACTTTAGAGCTTCTGGGGCCCATCGTCAAAGATTTGAGCATGTACCAGAAGAAGTAATGAAATTGGCAAAAAAGTTTAAGGAAAGCTATAAAAAATGTAGACTATTAGCAGTAGATTTTCTTATGGATAAGAAAAGTGGTCAATATATTTTCATAGAAGCATCTATTTTTCCAGGCATAGAGTTTCCTTCAGATACTATAGTTGACGGTAAGATAGGATGGTATATATATAAAAATGGCAGCTTCTCATTTGTTGAAGGAAAGATATGGCCCCAAGAATTACAGTTAAAGGAAGTTATGATGGAATGGATAGAGAAGGAAAAGACTCTTATGAGAAAAAATCTGCTTTAGTACTATATTTTAAAAGTTAAAAGATAATAAAAGAGAGGTAAAACCTCTCTTTTGTACTGGAATCTCTTTAAGTAGGGGGAATAGTATTGTGAATCCTATCAGGAGAAAGGAATTAATTAATAAGCTTTATAGGTTACCTTATGTAAATGCAGTAAAAGATTTTATTAAAAAGGCTATAGGAAAACAAAGTAGTGCTTTTGACAGCATAGAATTGGAGTATGACATAGGAATTAATGAAGATCTTTCTATCGAAGCAGCAGATAAAGTATTGATGGAATGGCCTATTTATATTAAAAAACCCTACGTTGGGCTTGTAAGAGAATGCGAAATACCAGGAGCATACTGGCCAATATATGAAAGATTCTTAAAAAATAATGATATTAAATATGATTATTATGACGTGCACAGTAGCGATTTTATAGAAAAGGCAAGGAAATTTGATGTTATTTTATGGAGAACCCTTAGTAATCCAGCAGAGCAAGAAGAAGCAGCTTCAAAGATAAAAATATTGGAGAATAATCTGGGAAAATTGTGCGTTCCAAACCAGCATGAACTTTGGATATATGAAGATAAGATTAATGAATATTACTTATGTAAAGTAAATTCTTTGCCCACTATAAAAACCTTCATATCAAACTCTAAAGAAGAAACATATGAGTATATAAAAAAATGTGAGTATCCATTTGTATCAAAAATAACTATTGGCTCTGGTTCAGAAGGTGTTTTTTTAATTAAGAATTATAAACAAGCTAAAAAGTTATGTACAAAAATTTTCGATAATGGAAAGAGCAGCTGTTGGCCTTATTTAAAACAAAAGGATTATGTTTATTTTCAAAAATTTATTCCAGATGCTAAATATGATCTAAGAGTAATGATAGTTGGAAATAACTATTTTGGGTATTATAGATATGTGCCTAAAGATGATTTTAGAGCATCCGGTGGTAAAGTTCAAAGGTATGGGAATATACCAGAAGAGGCAATGAAACTTGCGAAAGAAGTAAAGGATAGCTTTAAAAAGTGCAGGTTAATAGCAGTAGATTTTCTTATGGATAAAATAAGTAATAAATATCTCGTTTTAGAAACATCAATTTTCCCTGGAATAGACTTTCCTTGTGAAACTATAGTGAATGGTAAAATAGGAAGGTATGTATATAAGAATGGTACGTTTACTTTTATTGAAGGAAAGGTATGGCAGCAGGAATTGCAGCTAAAGGAAGTTATGGTGGAGTGGATAGAAAAGGAAAGGGTTCTTATGAGAAAAGATCCCCATTAGTACATTATTTTTAAATATATGAGAAATTTAAAAAAGAGAGGTTTTACCTCTCTTTTATACTAGAATCTTTTTTCTCTGAAGTTGTTCTTTTGAGCTTTTCTTGCTTTTCTGCATTCTGGGCATCTAACTGGATCATTTTCAAATCCTTTTTCTTTGTAGAAAGCTTGTTCTCCCTCAGTAAATACGAATTCTTTTCCGCAGTCTTTGCATACGATGTTTCTGTCTGCCATTATGAAAACCTCCTTAAAATCATAGGGACTAATTTGTTCTTGGAATACCTATCTCTCTCCTATGATTGGTGGAGGAACAGTACCTTGAAACAATTAAACCCAAATAAAATATTTTGAGCTCTTGCTCTAAGTTCATTATATCAGATTTAAGGTATAATGCAATACTGTGTTTTAAAAATAATATGTGATAAATTATGATAATATTATGCATATTACTTCTATGTTATACACAATAATGTATTGATTATGTATTTATTTTACATTAATATATTTATGTGACTACTAAATGCAAAGGAGAAGATAGTTATGCCGAGTACATATTCATTTGACGTAGTTTCAGAAGTAAATATGCAGGAAGTTGACAATGCTGTAAATCAAGCAAAGAAGGAAATTGACCAAAGATATGATTTTAAAGGCAGCAAAACAGAAATTGAGCTTAAGGATGAGGAGATAAAAATTCTTTCTGATGACGAATACAAGCTTAAGGCTGTAGTAGAAATTCTAAAAGCTAAGCTAATAAAGAGAGGAATATCTCCAAAGGCTTTAGATCTTGGAAAAGTAGAAAATGCATCTATGGGAGCGGCTAGACAAATAGCAAAAATAGTTAAAGGAATTTCAAAAGAAAAGGCAAAAGATATTGTGGCTGAGATTAAGGGAAGTAAAGTAAAAGCTCAAGCTCAGATAATGGAAAACCAAGTAAGAGTATCAAGTAAAGATAAGGATGATTTGCAAGCTGTAATAACACTTTTAAAATCTAAAGACTTTGGAATTGATCTACAATTTACAAATTATCGATAGTAAAAGTTAAATGGGCAAGTAACCGTAATGGTTAGTTGCCTATTTTAAAAGTTAAAATATACTGTTATAAATTTCGCAGTAAGCTTGGAGGAATTGTAATGTTAGGGACTATAGTAAATGCATTGGCTATATTAGCAGGAAGTCTTTTAGGGTTTGTTTTAAAGGGGGGAATACCTGAAAGAATAAACGATACAATAATTAAGGGATTATCCCTTTGTGTACTTATTATTGGGATATCAGGTGCTATAAAAACCAATAATATGCTGCTTGTTATATGTTCAGTTGCAATAGGTGGATTAATTGGAGAGATAATTGATATTGATAAAGGACTCAAAAAGCTTGGGGATTTTATAGAGTCCAAGCTTTCAGGAAAAGGCGGAAAAATATCTGAGGGATTCATAACTGCAAGTTTAATGTATTGTGTTGGTGCAATGGCAATAGTTGGCTCACTTGAAAGCGGATTAAGTGGTAATCACAAAACACTATTTGCTAAGTCTATTATTGATGGAATTTCATCAATAATGTTTACTTCTTCTTTAGGGATTGGAGTTGCTCTGTCTGCTGTTTCAGTTTTCATTTATCAGGGAATTATAACACTTTCAGCATCGGCGCTTCAAGGCTTGCTTGTAACATCTGTAATTTCAGAAATATCAGCAGTAGGCAGCTTACTAATAGTTGGACTTGCTTTTAATATGATGGGAGTAACAAAGATTAAAGTTGCTAATCTGCTGCCGGCGGTGCTTATACCAATTTTTTATCAAATAATACTTAATATTATTAGTTAGTGAGTAAAAAGGGGGAAGCTATTTTGAAGAGAAAAGTTATACTCATTACGGGTACGGAAGGAACTAGAATTACACTTCAAGAACAGCTTCAGAATTATATTGGGAATTATGCAGATATAGAAAGTTATGCAATAGATGAGGGGATAAATAAAAAGCTTAAGGCTGATTTAGTAGTTATATCTACTGATTTAATTTATGAGGATGCGATAAAATATATTGAAAATATTTGCCCAATAATAGTTGCAAGAAGGGTAATAAATTATAGTGAAATTGAAAAAATATTGTTTGTTACACCAGGTGAAACAATACTATTTGTTAACGACGCAAAGGAAACAACTTTAGAGTGTATTGAATGGCTTAAAAAACTTGGAATAAGAGACTATAATTTTGTACCTTTTTATCCTGGATGTAAGGCTATAGATAGGCATATAAAAATAGCAGTTACTCCAGGAGAAGTTGAAGTTGTTCCAAAATCTGTTGAAAAGATTATAAATATAGGACCGAGGCTTATTGACATAACTACACTTACAGAAATATTGAAAGAACTTAATATATTTGAGGAGAAATGGGAAGAAATTTCTGTTATGTACTTAAATAAAATTATAAACATGGGAAAACTGCTCACTCAGGTAATCAAGGATAAAACAGAAAACTATGAGCACATTATTAAGGTTATTGATAGTGTTAATGAAGGTCTATTAGCTATTGATAATCATGGAATTATTACTGTTTTCAATGAAAATTTAAAATATATTTTAGGAATAAGAAAAGGAAATACTATAGGAAAACAAGTTAAAGAGGTAATAAAGGATAAGTCTCTTCAGAAATTTATTTTTGAAGGCAGTTATAAAGATAACGCTGTATTGGAGATTAAAGGTAATGAGTATTTGGTCTCTAGGTTTAGTATAAAAGAAGAGAATACAAAGGTAATTATTTTTAAAAGTAATAGTTCTATTGAAGATGAAATAAATTTAAAGAAGGAATTATATAAAAAAGGTTATTATGCAAAGTATAGGTTTGAGGACATAGTTGGAGAGAGCAAGGCTATTAATTTTACTAAAGATGTTGCAAAAAAACTAGCTGTATCAGAATTGAATGTTCTTATTGAAGGAGAAAGCGGCACGGGAAAAGAACTATTTGCTTCTTCTATACATAATGCCTCTAATAGGAAGGACAAACCTTTTGTTGCTGTGAATTTTTCAGCTCTATCTGAAAACTTAGTAGAAAGTGAGCTCTTTGGATATGAGGAAGGAGCTTTTACAGGAGCAGCTAAGGGAGGAAAGGTAGGATTATTTGAACAGGCCAATGGAGGAACTATTTTTTTGGATGAGATAGGTGATATCTCACCAAGGGTTCAGGCTAGTCTTTTAAGGGTACTACAAGAGAAGGAAATAATGAAAGTTGGTGGTAATAAAATAACTGAAATAGATGTTAGGGTTATAGCAGCTACTAACCAAAATTTAAGGGTGCTTGTAGAACAAGGAAAATTTAGAGCTGATTTATATCATAGACTAAAGGTTTTATATCTTAAGCTGCCAGCACTTAAGGAGAGAAAGGAAGATATACTGCCTCTTATAAGATATTTTATATATGAGAAGAGCAAAGAAAATCTTAAAATAGATGAAGAAGTTATTAAGAAGCTTATAGATTATTCTTGGAACGGAAACATTAGAGAACTTAAAAATACTATGGAATATATGCTTACTGTTTGTGATAACTTGTGTATTACTACTAGAGATTTGCCAGAAGAGAGCTTTTTTAAGGAAAACTCAGAAAGAATGCCAAAGTACTGTGAAGACGAAACTGAAATTAGAGGGGATTTTGCTTTTATATTGAAAGCATTATACAAAATTAATCAAGAAGGTTCAAATGGAAGTAGGCATAAAATCTACAGCTTGTCTAAAGAATGTGGCATGAAGCTTTCTGAGCAGATGATAAGAAATCGACTAAATGAACTTGAAAGAATGGGATATGTTAAAAAGAAAAAGGGAAAAGCAGGTACAATTCTTACATCAGTAGGATTAGGAAAGGCTAAGCTGTTATTATATAAATAAATTTAATTGGTTCATTATGGTTTATGGTGGTTAAATAATTAAGCCAGCATAAACCATTTTCTTTTCTTAATGTCATGTTTTATTCAGATAAATAAGTTTAATAGTTTGGATTGATGATAAAGTTTAATTTTCAAGGTGGGAACTATACCTGTTTATGGCTAAATAGAAAAATAATTTATTTAGAAAAAATATATTTTTATGCTCTATTGGATATTTGTGAGGAGATAGGAGCTTATAAAAAAATGATTTGGATTAAAATTGAAGTTTTGGCATAAACCTTGCTGTAAGAATATTGGAATAAATAATGGGGGGTATTACAATGTCAAAAGAAACAAAAAAGAACAAGGTAATTCAGATGCCACATACCTACGTAATTATATTTTGGGTTATTATAGTCTGCTGGCTTCTGACTTTCATTGTTCCAGTTGGGAAATTTGATACTCATAAGGTTAAGTACACTGACGCAGACGGAAATGAAAAGACAAAAACTGTATTGATGACTGACACTTTTAGATATGAACATCAGCTAAACAAGAGCAAACTTAAAACAAATCTTGAAGACTTAATTAAGGATGATGCAAAATTAAAAGATGCAGGACTTGATAAGGCTAAAGTTGAGGGGATACTTAAAGAGGATACATCTGCATGGGATGATAAAAAACTGGAGGAAGCAGGTTTAAGTGAAACTACAATTTATGGACTGTATAAAGAGGAGGTTTATGATACTAGCAGTAATGCCAAAAAGCATGCTAGAATTTGGGGTACGGAAGATTATAAAGGCTTTGGAGTTCTAAATTATGTATTTGAAGGATTAGTAACAGGGGACAAATGGTCATCAGCTGTTGGTGTAGTTGCATTTATACTTGTTATTGGTGGTGCATTTGGTATTATAATGAAGACAGGTGCTGTTGATGCTGGAATATATTCATTTATTAATGTTACTAAGGGTAAGGAGGTTCTAGCACTGCCTCTATTATTCGTTCTATTTTCTCTAGGGGGTGCCATTTTTGGTATGTCTGAGGAGACCATACCATTTGCCATGATCGTAATACCATTCGTAGTGGCAATGGGTTATGACTCATTAGTAGGAATAAGTATAACCTTTGTAGCAAGCCAGGTTGGTAATGCTACATCATGGATGAATCCTTTTGGTATTGCAGTAGCTCAAGGAATTGCAGGTGTACCAGTACTTTCAGGAGCAGGCTTTAGAATTGTGCTTTGGGTAGTAACTACTGCTGCAGGAGTGGCTTATTTAATGATTTATGCTAATAAGATAAAGAAAAATCCTACATCCTCAATAGTGTATGAATCAGATAATTATTTTAGAAAAGGCAATGTTAAAGAAGGAGAGAGGGTTGAATTTAATATTGGACATAAGCTAGTACTTCTTACTGTATTGCTAGGTATTATATGGATAGTTTGGGGAGTAACTCAAAAGCAGTTTTATTTTGCTGAAATAGCATCACAGTTCTTTGTAATGGGATTAGTATCAGGTATAATAGGAGTTATATTCAAGTTAAATGGAATGTCTGTAAATGATATGGCTAGATCCTTCCAAAATGGAGCTGCAGATTTGGTTGGAGCTGCAATTGTAGTTGGAATGGCAAAAGGTATTTTATTGGTACTAGGTGGATCTAATGCAGGTGAATTTAATACCTTAAATACTATACTTCATGGTACAGGAAAAGCATTATCAGGAGTACCAGCTGCTCTTTCAGCTGTATTAATGTATGTTTTCCAAACTGTATTTAACTTCTTTGTGCCTTCAGGAACAGGGCAAGCTGCGCTTACAATGCCTATTTTAGCTCCATTGTCAGATATAGTTGGTGTATCTAGGCAGGTATCTTGCTTAGCATATCAGTTAGGTGCAGGTTTTGCAGATGCAATAATTCCAACTTCGGCTAGCTTACTTGGAGTACTAGGAGTTGCAAGAGTAGATTGGTCAAAATGGGCTAAGTGGCAGATTAGAATGCAGGGATTTTTCTTTGCACTTAGCATTATAGCAGTTATTATAGCTGTACTTATAGGATTTTAATTAACTAATCATATTTTATTGTTAATAATTGGGTGGGAGTTAATTCCTGCCCATTATATTTAAATGACAGGAAGGTGATTGAATGATTAAACTTATTAAGGGAGCAAAGATCTATGCGCCTGAGTACAGAGGCGTAAAAGATGTGTTACTAATTGGTAATAAAATTGCAGCCCTAGAAGAAAGTATAAACTTAGGTGAAATACCTGGCGTTGAAGTAAAAGTAATTGATGGAAGTTCAAAGCTTCTTGTTCCAGGTTTTATAGATGGACATGTGCATATATTAGGAGGTGGTGGAGAGGGAGGCTTTAAAACTCGTACTCCAGAAATAACTCTTAGTGATATTACAAAAGGCGGAGTTACAACAGTAGTGGGATGTTTAGGTACAGATGGACTAAGCAGAAATATGGTGTCGCTTTTGGCTAAGGCAAAGGGACTTGAGGAAGAAGGAATAAATACTTTTATTTATACTGGTTCTTATAAAGTCCCTGTTACTACTCTCACTGGGGATGTAATGAAAGACCTTATTGCAATAGACAAAGTTATTGGCGTGGGAGAGGTAGCTATTTCTGACCATAGATCTTCCCAGCCTGAATACGAAGATATTAAAAAATTAACAGCAGATGCAAGAGTTGGAGGAATACTGTCTGGTAAGGCCGGTATTGTAAATATGCATTTAGGCGATGGTAAAGACATGATTAATTATTTATTTGATATAGTACAAAATACGGAAATACCTTTTACTCAGTTTTTACCAACCCATATGAATAGAAATCCACATTTATTTGAAGAAGCAATAAGATATGCAAAAGCAGGGGGGCATGTAGATTTTACAACTAGTTCTGTACCAAGCTTTTGGGAAGATGGTGAAGTAAGAGCATCAAAGGCTTTGAAGAGATGCCTTGAAGCTGGAGTACCTATAGAGCATATAACATTTACTTCAGATGGTCAGGGAAGTCTGCCCATGTTTGATGAAAATAAGCAATTTACTGGACTGCAGGTTGGGAAAGTAACCTCTCTATTTGAAGAAGTGAAGCAGGCAGTATTAAGCGAAAATGTACAATTTGAGGACGCAATTAAGGTTATTACTGCAAATCCTGCTGAAATTTTGAAGCTAAAAGGAAAAGGTAGAATTGCAAAGGGTTATGATGCAGATGTAGTACTTTTAGATGAGAAGGATTTAAGTATTGATACTGTTATTGCAAAGGGAAGAATTATGATAGAAGAGGGACAAGTACAGGTACTTGGAACTTTTGAATAAGCATATAGCAAAATAAGGGTGTGAGAATTTATTCATACCCTTATTTCATTTTTTAAGAAAATATAATTTTTGAAGCAAGATCATATAATAATTGATTTCCCTTAGAGTTAAGGTGTAAGCCATCAAGATAATAATTAATAGCTTTATCTTCCTCTAAAAGCCTGTGAAAAGGGGTAAAGAAGTCTATATATTTTATTCGATTATCTATTGCATAGGAAAGTATTTCATTTCTATAAGCTTTTATTTCTTCATTTACTTTATAATAATTTACACCACTGCTCCATAGCCTTTCAGCCATTATAGGAACTACAGGGGGTTGAATGGCTAATATAGGCTCTGATCCTAAGCTTTGGGCTTCTTCAATAATTAATATAATATTATCTTTTACATAGTTATATGATAGATCGGATAAAATATCATTTGATCCACCCATTATCACTGTAAAACAAGATAAGTTGGAAGATATATCTTCATAAGCTCTAAAAAGCATCCCAGCAGTTGTGTCTCCATTTATACCTTTATTTATAATATCTATTGATTTGTTTTTTGATAGCAGATAAGCCCAAGATTTATCATGGTCAACTCCGTAACCATAGGTAAGGCTATCTCCAATAAGAAGTATTTTCATTGTATTGCCTTTCTGTTTAATATTTTATATATTTATTTAAATAATACAATTATTATAAAAAAAGCACCACTGATTTTAAAGATTATTTAACAGTGATGCATTAGTTAATTTATTTTTTAGCTGGAGTAGGCTTGCTATCCAATTGTTTTTCTTCAGCAGCCTTAAATTCAGCACTTCTAGAATGATATTTTGCGCTGTCCATAGGGCCTTTTGGTTTTTTTATATATTCATACCTTTTCATTCCCATAAAATCCCCTCCTATAGCTGATAAAACATGTACGCAGCGTTAAAGATAAATTTTTTTATCCCTTATAAATATTATGTGAGGAAATTTTATTATTATGCTGTTATATCTTTGTGAAAAAGTGGTGTATAATATGAATATTACTCAGATAAGATAACTTTTAGCAGCAGAGGAGAAAATATGAAAAATTTTTTAATAATATTTGTTATTATATCTATTGGTATATTTGGAATTATTAATTATTATATAGGAATGAGGGGTTGGCAAAATGTTGGAAGCCTTATTCCTTTTTTAAATAGTAAGGTATATTGGATAGTATTTTGGGTAATAGCACTTTCCTATATAATATCAAAAATAGGCGAAAAATATATACCAGCAGGTATTGAGAGCTATTTAAATCTCATAGGTGCTTATTGGCTTGCAGCAATGTTATATTTTATTATTATTCTACCAACAGTGGACATTATAAGAATTTTAGGAGTTAAAGCTAGTTTCATTCCTATAGGAATAAAACAAAATGCTGCACTTAAAACAACTGCAGGCCTTTTAGCTTTTTTTGTTGTAATTGCACTTGTAGCTTATGGAAGCTTTAATGCTAGAAATGCTAAAGTTGTAAATTATGATATTAATATTCAAAAGAGTGCAGGCTCATTGAATAAATTAAATATTGTTATGGTTTCTGACATACACTTAGGGGATATAGTTGATAATAAAAGATTGCAAAACATGGTGGAGAAAATTAATGCTGAAAATCCAGACCTTGTTTTACTTGTAGGGGATATAGTTGATGAAAAAGTTGAACCTTTTAAAAGGCAGCATATGGGAGAAAGTTTTTCAAAGCTTAAGGCAAAGTATGGAGTATATGCAGTTACGGGAAATCATGAATATATTGGAGGAGAATCTGAACAAATAGTTAAAGAACTAGAGCTATCAGGGATAAAGGTTTTAAGGGATAATTATGTTAAAATTGATGATGCCTTATATTTAGTTGGCAGGGAAGATTTAGCAAGTGAGAGATTTAAAGGAACAAAACGTAAGACTATAAGCAGTATTTTGGATAATATTGATGTGAGTAAGCCAATAATTTTAATGGATCATCAGCCGCAAAAGTTGGAGGAAGCACAAAACAGCGGAGTTGATTTGCAATTATCAGGACATACCCATAGAGGGCAGATGTTTCCAAACGAAATTTTTACAAGAAAATTATATGAAATAGATTGGGGATATTTAAGAAAGGGTAATTTTAATGTAATTGTATCCTTAGGTTATGGAACTTGGGGACCGCCAATAAGAATAGGAAATAGCCCAGAAATAGTCAGGGTACATTTAACTTTTAAATAAAACTTTTATAGCATTTTGCAGCGTTTTGCACAAAATGCTATTTTTTTTCGAAAAAAGTAACAATTTTGATTAAAAATAGCAAAAAATATAAAAATTTAGAAGGAATTGTTAATCTGTGTATAGAATATTAACTTGGCATAATATGTATCTTGAAATACTTTTATTGTTAGAAAGGATTTGTAAGATTCATGGAGGATATTAATATTTTTAAAGTTAAGAATAGAAAAATTAAAAGAGAATATATTGAGTATTCCAAAATTGCTGTTATCCTAATAATCTTATCCATAGTAGCCATTCAAATGTCTTTTAAAAACTATGTTATATTTCATGCATTGATTGAACTTGCAGTAACGAATTTTGCAGTTACAATAGCACTTATAGCTATAAACACCTATAGAGTATCCACAAATAACTTTTCGACTTTTATTGGAGTTTTTTGCTTAGCTTTGGCTGTATTTAATGCTATTCACCTTTTCTATTATAGTGGGAACGAAGATATTGCCTTAAATTTCGTAAATAATATTGCCATGCAGGCAAGCTTAATTGAGGAAATAATATTAGGTGGTTCATTAATGATTTGTACTATATTTTTACATAAAAAAATTAATATAAGAAGGGTTTATTTTATTTACTTCTTTATATGTTTGGTAATTGGGTTAGTATTGCTTTATGGTAAAATACTACCTAATTGCTATAGCCTTCCGAATGGTGTCACTATATTTAAAAAATCAGTGAATATAATTGTTGCACTTTTTCTTTTGGCAGCAATATTTATATTGAATAAAAAAGAAAACAAAGAACAATTGCATAGGAAAGTATATATATTAATTAATTTATCAATCTTTTTTGCTTTTATTTCTGAGATTTCTTTTGTTTTCTATAAATTTTTAAATGAAAGCTATGCTGCACTAGGTCACTTATGCAAATTGATTTCCTTCTATCTTATGTATAAGGCTGTGAGTGAAACAAGTTTACAGGCACCTTATAAAGTATTATTTTACGAATTAAGTCAAGCTAATAGCAAGCTAAAACACAATAACATAGAACTACAAAGGATGAATAATGAATTAAAACGAGAAATTAAGGAGAAACAAGTTACTGAAGAAGCTCTTAGAGAAAGTGAAGAAAGATATAAACAATTGGTGGAATTATGTCCTGATGGTATAGTTGCATATGATGAGGATGAAATATTTTTTGTAAATAAATATGCAGCAAGGATGCTGGGTTATGAAAGTGCGGATGAATTAACCTGCAGTGCTGTTAATGAAATTTTAATGCCTTCTAGCAAGGAAAACTTTATAAAGGAGATTCAGAAGGTAAAAAGCAGGCTTAAAGAATCAGTGTTACTTCAAGAAAAACTTATAAAATATGATGGAAGTATGATAGATGTAGAGGTAAAGGCAAGCTGCATACCTCACAATGGAAAAGAAGCTGTTTTAGTTGTTTTAAGGGATATAGAGATAAGAAAAAAAGCAGAAGAAAATGAAAGGCTGCTTAATGATGCTAAGGAATATGATAAGATTAAAAATGAATTTTTTGCAAATATATCCCATGAGCTTAGAACACCTATTAATGTGTTATATGGAGTAATTCAATTAATGGAGCTCTATCTAAATAGAGATATGATACAAGAGCATATAAATGATGTGAATAATTATACGAAGATTATGAAACAAAATTGCTACAGGCTTTTAAGGCTTATAAATAATTTAATAGACATAACTAAAATTGATTCGGGTTTTTTTACTCTTCATATTCAAAATTATAATATTGTAAGTATTGTAGAGAATATAACTATGTCAGTAGTTGAGTATGCTAAAAATAAGGGCTTATATATTGAGTTTGATACTGATGTGGAAGAAAAAATAATGGCTGTTGATCCGGATAAAATAGAGAGAATACTTCTCAATTTGCTTTCGAATTGCATAAAATTTACTGAACCAGGCGACAGTATTAAGGTTAACATTCAGGATAATGGAAACACAGTAATATTAAAGGTAGAGGATAGTGGCATAGGTATTCCTAAAGATAAATTGGATGTTATTTTCGAGAGATTTAGACAGGTAGATAGGTCCTTAGCAAGAACCCATGAAGGAAGCGGTATAGGCTTATCTTTAGTAAAATCTATGGTAGAACTTCATGAAGGAAGTATAGCGGTGGAAAGTGAATATGGTAAAGGAAGCAAATTTATTATAGAATTACCTGTAAATGTGCTGCCCCAAGAATCGTTGCCAGTGGAGAGTGCTGTATCTGGTAATATTGAGAGAATTAACATAGAATTTTCAGATATTTATCTATAAAATTAGTTAAAGTAGTCACCTAAAACATTTTACGCTCATATACTGAAATGGAACACAGTATATGGAGGTTTATAATGTATTGTTTTACATGTATTAATGGAGTAAATTGTGTACTTAATGAATTGATGCTTTGGACAGATATATCTAGTGAGCATCCTATCTTTGTTAAGACTGTTGCAGAGCTTTCGAAGAAAAATTTGCCGCCTAGTATAGTAAATGAACTTATGCAATTAAATAAGGCCTTTACAGATTTAAACAAAAGAGCTAAAAGTCTTCAAGGCATGATGGCTCAAAATCCTAATTTAATGAACCAGTATGTAATGCAGCTTGAAAGATTAGTAAATGAATTTATAGTGATAGATAGAAGAGCAATACAGGTATATCCACAGGTAAGAGCTTATGGAAAGGATGATAAGACCTTCCAAACTCTTTTAAATCATATTGAGCATGAGCAAAGATTTATGCTTGAAACTTTTAATAACATAAGAACGCAGCTTGTAAGGTAAAACACCCTTATGTAGATTACCCCCTATGAATTAATAGTTCATAGGGGGTAATTATTTTATTAGTATAATTTTATGAATGCTGGAGAAAAAAAGAGTAATAGCATTTGTAAAGGGGATATTCTTATGATATATGACAAGCAAATTCAAGATTTTTTTAGTTCATTAAATAGGCTTGAGGATAAGGCGTATTTTAAATTTATTGTAAGTTATTTAGCAGCACCTACTCTTTATAGTTCAAAGCCAGCAACTATTTTGAGTTTTAATAAAACACAGAGAAACTTGTATGAATTATGGAATCAATATGAATATATGGTGAGAGAGTGGAACATAACTGATTACTTGCTTTTAAAGGAAGATAAATATGCAAAATTAGTAATGTTTTATAATAATAAATTAAAAGATGTTTTGGAAAAAGAAGAAAATAGAAGATATTTAATTAAACTAGGATATGACGAAAATGGAAGTATATATGATTATTTAAATGAATTAAAAAGGAGATTTCAAAAAACTTGTCCCCATGAAATAGGTATATTTTTAGGAATACCTCTTGAAGATACAAAAAAGTTTATTGAAAAAAAGGGGAAAGAGTTTAAGTATTGCGGCTACTGGAAGGTTTATGATAATTTAGAAGAGGCAATGTCTATTTTTCAAAGCTTTGATGCTGCTAGACTGGAAATAATAAACAAGGCTTTAAAAGAACTAATACATATTTCAAATTAAAGGCTGCTAAGCTTCTTAGCAGCCTTAAGATTTTATTCAAGTAAACTTTCCCATTCTTCATAAAGTTCCTGAAGGGTGGCTTCCGTGGAGGCTATTTCTTTATTTACCTCTTCACTTTTTTTAGGATTTGAATATACTTCTTCAAGACAAAGTTGATTTTGAAGCTCAGCAAGGCTACTTTCAAAATCACTAATTGATTTTTCAAGTGTTTTTATTCTTTGCTGTTTTTCTTTTTCAGCTTTTTCTTGTTCTCTCTTTTTCTTTCTTTCTTCTTGAATTTGAGTTTTAGTTTTTCCTTGGTTCTCCATTTCTTCTTGGTAGCGTAAAGGATTCTTTTTCTTTTCTATAAAATAGCTGTAGTTTCCAAGGTACTCTTTGATTCCATCCTCATTTAATTCATAAATTTTTTCTATAACTTTATTTAAGAAGTATCTATCGTGAGATATTACTAAAACTGTACCATCATAGTTAAGTAGAGCATCCTCTAAAGCTTCTCTTGAAACAATATCAAGATGATTTGTAGGTTCATCTAAAAGTAAAAAGTTAGATTTTGAAAGCATGAGCTTTAAAAGATTAATTCTGCACTTTTCACCACCACTGAGTGTGGATATGTTTTTAAATACATCATCGCCTGTGAATAAAAATGCTGCTAAGGAAGTTCGTAGCTGCGTAGTAGTCATATTAGGAAAGGTATCCCATACCTCATCAAGAATTGTCTTTTCAGGATCCAAATTCGATTGTTCTTGATCGTAATATCCAATAAAAACATTTTTACCTAATACTTTAATACCAGAATCCTGCTGCAATTTATCCATAATAATTCTAAACAGAGTAGTCTTTCCTCTACCATTTTCTCCAATAAGAGCTGTCCTGTCACCACGTTTAATATCTGCTTCTAAATTGCTAAAAAGATGTTTTTCTCCAAAGCTTTTAGAAAGCTTTTCTATATGCAATACATCATATCCACTTTTTATTTGTGTTTCAAATTTTATCTTTGATGCTTTAGCTTCTCTATCAGGAGCATCTATTCTTTCAATTTTAGCCAGTGCTTTTTCCCTGCTCTCTGCTGCCTTTATACTTTTTTCTCTATTAAAGGAACGGTAGCGCTCGATTATTTCTTCCTGCCTTTTAATTTCTGATTGCTGCAGATTATATGCTTTTAGCTGCACTTCATAATTTTTTTTCTTTAAGTCCACAAAGGTAGTGTAATTTCCATTATAGGAATTCATATGTCCACCTATAAGTTCAAAGGTTCTATTAGTAATTGAGTCAAGAAAAAATCTATCGTGGGATATTATTACTATTGTTCCTTTATAAGCTTTAAGGTATTCTTCTAACCATTCAATGGCATCTAAATCCAAATGATTGGTAGGCTCATCAAGAAGCAGTATTTCCGGACTTGTAAGTAATAGTTTGCAAAGGGCAACTCTTGTCTTTTGGCCGCCGCTTAATATGTTTATAGGCTTTTCGTAGTCATTTTCAGTAAAGCCCAACCCCTTTAATACTCTACTAATTTCTCCCTTATAAGTATATCCTCCACGATTATTATAAAGTTCAGAAAGTGTTGTGTATTCCTTGATTATTTTATCGTGATATTCCTGATTAGCAATATCATAGGGTTCATTAAGCTTAATTTCTAATTCTTTTAACCTGGCTTCCATCTCTAAAAGTTGATTAAAAACACCTAAAACTTCATTATAAATCACATTGCTGCTCTCTAATGATAAGTGTTGAGCTAGATAACCCACTTTTTTATTCTTATCAATAAATAAATCTCCGCTATCTTGTGAAAGTTCTCCAGTTAAAATTTTAAAAAGAGTACTTTTACCAGCACCATTGGCACCTACTAGACCAACTTTGTCGCATTCATTAACATTAAAGGTTACTTTATCTAAAACTATATCTATACCATAGCTCTTATGCAAATCTTTACAACTTAAAACTATCATTCTGTTCACTCTCCCACAAAATATTTTACTATGTAATGGGTGATTTTTGTAGCAAAAATAAAAAAAATCTTTAAATTGTTTTATTATACTTTACATTTTAAGCTAAAGGAGTTAATTTAGAATATGAAATAATGGCATTTATATTATGTCAAAATATTGACAGTGAAAAAAATTTAAGTAATACTATTAAATAGAATATACTATTAGGTAGAATGTGATAATAAATCGATTAATATATGCATACAAGTTAATTTGAAAGAGGTGCGCTATGGAAGGTAAAAAGAAGAATATCTCAATGGCAGTTATTAAAAGATTACCAAAATATCAGAGGTATTTAGGAGAGCTATTAAAAAATGATGTAGATAGAATCTCATCTAAAGAATTAAGTGAAAGAATCGGTTTTACAGCTTCACAAATAAGGCAGGATTTGAACTGCTTTGGTGATTTTGGCCAACAGGGCTATGGCTACAATGTAAAAGATTTATACAATGAAATCAACGGGATTTTAGGACTTACAGGAGAATATAAAACTATAATTATAGGTGCAGGAAATATAGGGCAGGCAATTGCAAACTATACTAGATTTGAAAGATTGGGTTTTTCTCTTAATGGCATTTTTGATACAAATCCTAAGCTTGTAGGTATGAAGATTAGGGATGTAGAAATCGATGACATAGATAATTTAGGCGATTATTTAGCACATAATGAAATAGATATAGCTATAATCTGCGTACCTCGGAACAGTGCACAAAGGGTATCCAATATTTTGGTGGAAGGCGGGGTTAAAGGAATATGGAACTTTGCACCAGTAGATTTGATTGTACCTAAAGATGTAACTGTAGAAAATGTGCATTTGAGTGAAAGTCTTATGACTTTATCCTATCTTTTAAAGAATAAAGACTTAGAAGACCAAGAATAAAAATAAATAATTTAAGTTAAAGGACTAAATGTAAAATTCATGCATTTAGTCCTTTAACTTTGTTAGATTATAAACAATCCCTTGTTTTTAGTGAAAATATTAAAATTTTAAGCAAAAAAACCTTGAAAAATAGAATTATAAAAATATTATAAATAATTACTCTTTTTGTTGAATTCCTATAGTGCAAGAGCTATAATAGGATTTGAGGTATAAATTAACAACTATTTTTTTCAAGCTTGTTAATAATATAACAAACTTGGGCTGAAAAAGTGATGGGAGGATTATCATGGAAGAAAAAAACGTGGTTCTTTCGAAAGAGGGCAATATTGCTGTAATTACTATCAATAGGCCTAAGGCTCTCAATGCTCTTAATACGGAAACTCTATTGGAACTCAATAACGTAATTGAAGCAGTAGAATTAGACGATGAGGTATATGCAGTTATACTCACAGGAGCAGGTGAAAAAGCATTTGTTGCTGGAGCAGACATTTCAGAAATGAAGAATATGACTGTTGTTGAAGGAAGAAAGTTTGGTAAACTTGGAAACAAAGTATTTAGGAGAATAGAAAATTTAGAAAAGCCTGTTATAGCTGCACTTAATGGTTTTACACTAGGTGGAGGCTGTGAGCTGGCTATGTCATGTGATATTAGAATAGCATCAACAAAAGCTAAGTTTGGACAACCAGAAGCTGGACTTGGAATAACTCCAGGTTTTGGCGGCACTCAGAGAATGGCAAGACTGGTAGGAATGGGAATGGCTAAAGAATTAATATTCACTGGGAAAATGATAGATGCCAATGAAGCTTTGAGAATTGGTTTAGTTAATAGTGTTTTTGAACCAGAAAAGCTTATGGAAGAGGCAAGAGCATTGGCAAACAGCATAGCTTTGAATGCCCCAATAGCAGTAAGACTTTGTAAGAGCGCTATAAATAGAGGTATACAATGTGATATTGATACAGCTCTTATGTATGAAACTGAAGTATTTGGAGAGTGCTTTGCCACAGAAGATCAAAAGGAAGGCATGACTGCCTTTGTGGAAAGAAGAGCAAAAAACTTTAAAAACAGATAATTTTCAGTAGTGCAATAAGGGAGGAATTAGAATGAATTTTCAACTCACTAAGGAACAAGAATTTGTAAGACAGATGGTAAGAGAATTTGCTATTAATGAAGTAAAGCCAATAGCTGCAGAAATTGATGAAACTGAAAGATTTCCAATGGAAAATGTTAAGAAGATGGCAAAGCTTAATATGCTAGGAATTCCAGTTCCTGAAATCTATGGTGGTGCTGGCGGTGATAACTTATCTTACATAATAGCAGTAGAAGAGCTTTCAAAGGTATGCGGAACCACAGGAGTTATTCTTTCTGCTCATACTTCACTAGCATCAGGTCTCTTGCAGCAGTTTGGAAATCAAGCTCAAAAGGAAAAGTATTTAGTTCCATTAGCTAAAGGAGATAAAATTGGAGCTTTTGGACTTACAGAACCTAACGCTGGAACAGATGCGGCTTCACAGCAAACTACAGCTGTTTTAGATGGCGATCACTATGTTATTAATGGTTCAAAGATATTTATTACAAATGGTGGAGTTGCAGATACTTTCTTAATATTTGCAATGACAGATAAGAGCAAGGGAACTAAAGGAATATCCTGCTTTATAATTGAAAAAGGATATCCAGGCTTCTCTATAGGTAAGGTTGAGAATAAGCTTGGAATTAGGGCTTCTTCAACCACTGAGCTAATATTTGAAAATTGCATAGTACCTAAAGAGAACTTAATTGGACAAGAAGGAAAAGGTTTTGGTATAGCAATGAAGACTCTTGACGGAGGAAGAATTGGTATAGCTGCTCAAGCATTAGGCATAGCAGAAGGGGCTTTTGAAGAAGCTGTTAAGTATATGAAGGAAAGAAAACAATTTGGTAAGTCACTGAGCGCTTTCCAAGGATTACAGTGGATGATAGCAGATATGGATGTAAAAATTGAAGCTGCTAGATATTTAGTTTACAAAGCTGCCTTTAATAAAGATAATGGACTTCCATATTCTGTTGAAGCTGCAAGAGCTAAATTATATGCTGCAGAAGTAGCTATGGAAGTAACTACAAATGTAGTTCAAATATTCGGTGGATACGGTTATACCAAGGAGTATCCTGTTGAAAGAATGATGAGAGATGCTAAGATTACTGAGATATACGAAGGAACTTCTCAAGTTCAGAAGATGGTTATAGCTGGTAATGCATTAAAATAGCTCAAGTAGTTACCCAGTGTTTCGAGTGAAAGGAGAAAAAGATATGAACATTATTGTTTGCTTAAAACAAGTTCCAGATACAAATGAAGTTAGAATAGATCCAAAAACAGGAACTCTTATAAGAGAAGGAGTTCCATCAATAATAAATCCAGATGATAAAAATGCTCTTGAAGAGGCATTAAAGCTAAAAGATGAATACGGTGCTCATGTTACAGTAATAAGCATGGGACCTCCACAAGCAGAAAAAGCATTAAGAGAAGCTTTGGCTATGGGAGCTGATGAAGCTATACTTGTAACTGACAGAGCTTTTGGAGGAGCAGATACTCTAGCAACTTCAAGAGTTATAGCAGCAGCTATAGCAAAACTTCCATATGATATAGTATTTGCAGGAAGACAGGCAATAGATGGTGATACTGCACAAGTTGGACCTGAAATTGCTGAACATTTAAATCTTCCACAAGTTACATATGTAGAAGAAGTTAAGTTTGAAGGAAAAGAACTAAGAATAAGAAAAGCTTTAGAAGATGGATATGAAATAGTAAGAGTTAATACACCAGTTCTTCTTACAGCTATTAAAGAATTAAACCAGCCAAGATATATGGATGTAAAGAATATTTTCAAGGCTTTTGATGAAGAAATTAAAATTTGGACAGCAAATGATATAGATTTAGATAAATCCCTTCTTGGACTAGCAGGTTCTCCAACAAAGGTAAGAAAGTCTGCAACTAAAGAGGCTAAAGGAAAAGGAGAAATAGTAAACCTGCCAGCTAAGGAAGCAGCAGCTTATGTAGTACAAAAATTAAAGGAAAAACACTATATCTAGAGGAGGGATAGCAGATGAATATTTCTGAATATAGAGGAGTTTGGGTTTTCGCTGAACAAAGGGAAGGAATACTTCAAAAAGTTTCATTAGAACTTTTAGGAAAAGGAAGAGAAATAGCAGATAAGCTTGGAGTGGAATTGACTGCTGTACTTTTAGGAGATCAGGTTGAAAAACTATCAGATACTTTAACAGCTTTTGGGGCTGATAAGGTTCTACTTGCAAATCACGAATTATTGAAATATTATAATACTGACGGATATTCAAAGGTTATATGTGATTTAGTCAATGAGCATAAACCTGAAGTATTGCTAATTGGAGCTTCCTATATAGGAAGAGATTTAGGTCCTAGAGTAGCTGCAAAGCTAGGTACTGGACTTACTGCTGATTGTACAGGTCTAGATGTTGATGAAGAAACAAAGAATCTTTTAATGACAAGACCTGCTTTTGGTGGAAATCTAATGGCTACAATAGAATGTGCTGATCACAGACCTCAGATGGCAACTGTTAGACCAGGTGTATTTGAAAAGCTTCAAAAGGATGAAACAAAGAAGGCTGAGGTAAATAAAATAAATGCTTCTCTTGCAGAAAATGATATAAGAACTAAGCTTGAGGAAATTGTAAAACTTGCTAAAGAGGAAGAAGATATTACTGAAGCACAATTTGTAATATCTGGTGGTAGAGGTGTTGGCAGCAAGGAAAACTTTGATTTATTAAAGGAAGCTGCAGAAGTGCTAGGCGGAACAGTAGGCGGATCCCGTGCTGCTGTTGAGGCTGGCTGGATAGATAAGGCATTCCAGGTTGGTCAAACTGGTAAAACTGTTAGACCAGTAGTTTACATAGCTTGTGGTATTTCTGGAGCTATACAGCATTTAGCTGGTATGCAGGATAGTGACTATATTATAGCTATTAATAAGGATTCAGATGCAGCAATTATGAAAATAGCAGACTTAGCTATAGTAGGGGATTATAGACAAGTATTGCCTGAATTAGCTGCTAAAATCAAAGAAGCTAAAAATAACTAAGAACTAAGAAGTAAGAAGTAAAAAGTAATACTTCTTAACTATTACTTATTATTTATAAATGGAGGTTTTATCATGGAAAAGATTTTTGTTCTTGGAGCAGGTACGATGGGAGCTGGTATTGCTCAAGCATTTGCTGCTAAGGGATATGAAGTTATAATCAGAGATATAAAGGATGAATTTGTTGATAGAGGTCTTGCTGGTATACAAAAGGGCTTATCAAAGCTTGTTGCTAAAGGCAAGATCACTAATGAGGCTATGGAAGAGCTTCTATCAAGAATATCAGGGACTACTGATATGAATTTAGCTGATGACTGTGATTTAGTAGTTGAAGCAGCTATAGAAAACATGGAAATAAAGAAGCAGATATTTGCTGAACTTGATAGAATATGTAAGCCAGAAACTATATTAGCATCTAACACTTCTTCTCTTTCTATAACTGAGGTAGCAGCTGCTACAAATAGACCAGACAGAGTTATAGGAATGCACTTTTTCAATCCAGCTCCAGTAATGAAGCTTGTTGAAATAATAAAGGGTATGGCAACTTCACAGGATACCTTCGACAAAGTTAAAGAGGTTTCTTTAGCTATAGGAAAGGAACCAGTTGAAGTAGCAGAAGCTCCTGGTTTTGTAGTAAATAGAATATTGATTCCTATGATTAATGAAGCTTGTGGAATTCTAGCTGAAGGAATTGCCTGCGCAGAAGATATAGATAAAGCTATGATGCTTGGTGCAAATCATCCAATGGGACCTCTAGCTTTAGGTGACCTTATTGGACTAGATGTATGCCTTGCAATAATGGATGTTCTTTATAAAGAAACAGGGGATTCAAAATATAGAGCTCACTCTCTACTTAGAAAATATGTAAGAGCCGGCTGGCTTGGAAGAAAGTCAGGAAGAGGATTCCACAACTACGCTAAATAGTTTTTAACTGTTAAGTAAAACTTTCCAAGAAAATATTTTAAAAAGCCATTGAGAATATCAATGGCTTTTGTTATGCTCTTATTGTGAAGAAAATAACGAATATAATCTATATATAAATATCCTACTATGGGAGTTGAAAATATGTACACTAGAGAAAAAAGAGAAGAGATTATTCAAAAGTCACATAAGAGATCTGCTGAATATGGTATAGAAAAAGAAAGAGTTGTTTCGAAAAAAATCCTTAAAGCAGATGAAGTTTCTAAGAATATTGAAAAGAATAAGGCCCTTATAAGGGTTGCAGAACCTTTTATGAAAGTTCTTTATGATTTTTTAATGGGATCAGGCTTTTTTATTATACTTACTGATAAAGAAGGGTGTATTCTAAATGTAGTTGGAGATAGAGAAGTGGTTAAAGCAGCGGCAGAAATGAATATGGTAGTTGGGGCCTACATGGATGAAAAAAGTATAGGAACTAATGCTATGGGAACTGCTATAAGCGAAAATGCACCTATTCAGATTTCTGCTACAGAGCATTTTATCACTGCTTACCATAAATGGACATGCTCTGCAGCGCCAATACACAGCGAGGATAGAGAAATTATTGGTACGCTAAATCTAACAGGAAGCAGCGATCTGGTTCACCCTCATACCCTTGGTTTGATTGTGGCTGCGGTAGAATCTATAGAAAATCAGATGAAGAGTGAGGCTGCTCATAATAAGTTGTTAGAGACAAATGGATATATGAGCACAATAATACAATCCATATCTACCGGGCTTTTAACTATAGACAACAGCGGAAAAATTATTATGACCAATAAAAATGCTTGCTCCATACTAGGACTAGACGAAGAGTATATTGTAGGCAGAATGCTGGTAGAACTTATCCCTAATTGTAGAGACATAAATAAGGTATTAGAGACAGGAAAGAGCTGTCTTGACGAAGAAATTACAATATATAGAGGTGGAATAAGGGAAAGATATAATTTGAATGCATATCCTATAGCGATTGAAAGCGAAAAAACAATTGGCTGTGTGGTTATGCTTAAAGAAATACAAAGGGTAATAAATTTAGTTAATAAATATACAGGAATGAGAGCTAGATATTCCTTTGAAAATATAATTGGGAAAAGTAGAGAGATTAACAACATTATTAATTATGCAAAGAGTATAGCGGACAGTCCTTCAACTGTACTTATTCAGGGAGAAAGCGGTACAGGAAAGGAAGTATTAGCTCAAGCAATTCATAACTATAGCAGCAGGAGAGACAATGGCTTTGTAGCCATAAACTGTGGAGCTATTGCTAAAAACCTAATTGAAAGTGAGCTCTTTGGGTATGATGATGGAGCCTTTACAGGAGCTAAAAAAGGTGGACATCCAGGAAAATTTGAACTTGCAAATGGTGGCACGCTTTTTTTAGATGAAATAGGAGAAATGCCGCTGGATATGCAGGTGAATCTTTTAAGAGTTCTTCAAGAAGGAACTATAACTAGAGTTGGTGGCACGAGAGAAATTCCTGTAAATGTTAGGATAATAGCGGCTACAAATAAAAATTTGAAAAAAGAGGTTGCCAGTGGTAACTTTCGTGAAGATTTATACTATAGGTTAAGTGTAATACCAATATCACTGCCAGCTTTAAGGGATAGGCAGGAGGATATTCCTCTTTTAGTTGACTATTTCTTAAGAATTAAATCTGAAAAATTATCAAAGAATATACCTAAGATAGATCATGAAGTATATAAGAACATTTTTCAGTATAGCTGGCCGGGAAATATCAGAGAATTAGAGAACTATATTGAGAATATAGTAAATTTAAATGGAAACAGCAGCTATTCTCTAATCTCTGAATATAATGGCGACGCTAAAAATGAATTTGACCATGAGAATGATAAAGTTAAAATTGGTAATAGGCAAGAAAAGGCTTACGAGGAACAGTTTATTTGCTCTTTTGAAGAATTGGAGAAAAAGGCAATAATAGCTAGCTTAAATAAATTTAGAGGAAATGTTTCACAGGCGGCTAAGGTTTTAGGAGTAAGTAGGAATACACTTTATACAAAAATGAAAAAATATGAAATAGAAGATTGTTAAAAATTATTACAAGTGTACTAAAATTGAGCATTATATTTTAATTGATTGCTCAATTTTAGTACACTTTATTTTTTTTTACTTTTTATAAATGTTGAAAAATGCTGATAATACATTGTTGTTAAAAACATATCAAAGTTGGCACGGTAGTTGCTATATATAATAATATGAAAAAAATAAGAGAAAATAAAAGTATGATAGATTATTTGGGAGGAATTTTTAAATGAACAGATTTACACTACCAAGAGACATTTATTTTGGAAAAGATTCATTAGAAACTCTAAAGACTTTAAAAGGAAAAAAGGCTATAGTAGTTACAGGCGGAAGTTCCATGAGAAAGTTTGGATTTCTTGATAAGGTTATAGCTTATCTTGAAGAAGCTGGAATGGAAGTTAAAACTCTAGAAGGAGTAGAACCAGATCCATCAGTTGAAACAGTAATGAATGGTGCTAAAGTTATGAGAGAATTTGGACCAGATTGGATAGTATCCATAGGTGGAGGTTCACCAATTGATGCTGCTAAAGCAATGTGGATATTCTATGAGTACCCAGAATTTACATTTGAAAAAGCAGTAGTTCCATTTGGATTACCAGAATTAAGACAAAAGGCTAAATTCGTAGCTATTCCATCCACAAGTGGTACTGCTACAGAAGTTACTGCCTTTTCAGTAATAACTGATTACAAGAATCAAATAAAATATCCTTTAGCTGACTTTAATTTGACTCCAGACATAGCTATAGTTGATCCAGAAATAGCTGAAACAATGCCAGCAACACTTACAGCACATACTGGAATGGATGCATTAACACATGCTATAGAAGCATATGTAGCTTCAAATAGATCTGTATTCTCAGATCCTCTTGCTATGCAAGCAATAGTTATGATAAAAGAAAACTTATTAAAGTCTTTTAGTGGAGATAAAGCAGCTAGAGAAGAAATGCACAATGCACAATGTCTTGCAGGTATGGCTTTCTCAAATGCACTACTTGGAATTACTCATAGTATGGCTCACAAGACTGGTGCTGTATTCCATATTCCACATGGCTGTGCAAATGCAATATATCTTCCATATGTTATAGACTTCAATAAAAAAGCTTGTGGAGAAAGATATGCTGCAATAGCTAAAAACTTAGGTCTTGCAGGAAATAGCCAAGATGAATTAATAGATTCCTTAACTGATATGGTAAAACAATTAAATAAGGCTATGAATATACCACAAGATTTAAAAGAATATGGAATAACAGAAGAAGACTTCAATGCAAATGTAGATAGAATTTCTGCAAATGCAATAGAAGATGCTTGTACTGGTTCAAACCCAAGAGCTATATCTGTAGAAGAAATGAAAAAATTATTTACATGCATATTTACAGGTGAAAAAGTAAACTTCTAATTAGGAGAATAGCTCAATTAATCTGACATGGTAACTTATATCTCCATGTATAAGTTGTTTTAATATATTTTAGCGCGACTCTCTTGATGATATTCATTGAGAGAGTTTTTCCTTGAATATATAATATTAGTTATGTGATATAATATTAATGAAAAGCTTCAATGTGAGAATTATATAATAATATATGTACACAATTGTCATATTTAAAAGGATACAGTATATACAATATAATATAAATGTTACTTAAATTGTAAAAGCGTGGAATAGATTATTTATAATGAAATTTGCGCAGTTTTATGAATACAGCTTGTAAAAGTATTAATAGACAATTGTGTACTCTTAAGAATAAAGGAGGCAAAAGTCCTAAATGGACTTTTACGGGCAAGTTACCGATGGGAATGGCACGGTTAAGTTGCCCCGTGTTCCAAGTTATAAGGAGGATGACTATGTATAAAATAGTAGGAAAGAGATTATTAGCACCACAGATTTACTTAATGGATGTAGAAGCGCCAAGAGTAGCAAAGTCAGCAAATCCAGGGCAGTTCTTAATAGTTAAGATGGATGAAAAAGGTGAAAGAATTCCACTAACTATTTGTGATTATGATGAAGAAAAAGGTACAGTAACAATTGTTTTTCAAACTCTAGGAACATCAACTAAGCAAATGGCAAACTACGAAGTAGGGGATTATTTTGCTGATTTTGTTGGACCACTAGGACAGCCATCAGAAATGGTACACGAGAATTTAGAAGATTTAAAGAATAAGAATGTGATATTCATAGCAGGAGGGGTAGGTACTGCTCCAGTATATCCTCAGGTTAAATGGCTTCACCAAAGAGGAATTAATGCAGATGTTATTATAGGAGCTAAATCAAAGGAATACGTTATTCTAGAAGAAGAAATGAAAGCAGCTGCAGGCAATTTATATGTAGCTACTGATGATGGTTCCTATGGCTTTAAAGGCATGGTAACTAATCTTTTAGAAAAACTAGTTAAAGAAGAAGGAAAGAAGTATGATTTAGTAGTAGCTATAGGGCCTATGATAATGATGAAATTTGTAGCGAAGCTTACTAAAGAATTAGGAATTCATACTATAGTAAGCATGAATCCAATAATGGTAGATGGAACAGGAATGTGCGGAGCATGCAGAGTAACTGTTGGAGGCGAAACTAAATTTGCCTGTGTAGATGGTCCTGAATTTGACGGACACCTTATAGATTTTGACGAAGCTATGAGAAGACAAGCAATGTATAAAACTGAAGAAGCAAAGAAGCAGTACAGAGAACAGGAAAAGCATGAAGGACATGAAGGTGGCTGTGGTTGCTGCGGCAAATAGTTATAACTATATAAATATTTATATATAAAAATATAAACATGTAAATATTCTAATGCTAAGTATTTGGTAGTAGTTACATGTTATTCCAAATAGCGTAAAAGTAATTTAAGGAGGCAATTATGGATAGAATGAAAAGAACCCCTATAGCAGAGCAAGAACCTAAAGTAAGAGCAGCAAACTTTAAAGAAGTTTGTTTAGGATATACAGAAGAAGAAGCAAAGCAGGAAGCAGCTAGATGCTTAAATTGTAAAAAACCATTGTGTGTTACTGAGTGTCCTGTAACTATATCAATACCTAAGTTTATTGAGCAGGTTAAGGAAGGCAATTTTGAAGAGGCAGCAAAAATTATATCAAAATCTAGTGCACTGCCAGCAGTATGTGGAAGGGTATGTCCACAAGAAGTTCAATGTGAAGGAAAGTGTATACTAGGCATAAAAGGAGAACCTATAGCTATAGGAAAGCTTGAAAGATTTGTTGCTGACTGGTCAAGAGAGCACAATGTTGATTTGTCAGAAGCTGCAGAAAAGAAGGGCAAAAAGGTAGCCGTTATAGGCAGTGGTCCTGCAGGACTTACCTGTGCAGGAGATTTAGCTAGAATGGGCTATGATGTAACTATATTTGAAGCTCTTCATGAACCAGGCGGAGTATTAGTATATGGAATTCCAGAGTTTAGACTTCCAAAGGATTCAGTAGTAAAGCATGAAATAGAAAATGTTAAAAAGCTGGGCGTAAAAATAGAAACTAACGTAATCATAGGAAGAACTATAACTATAGATCAGCTTTTAGAAGAAGAGGGCTTTGATGCAATATTTATAGGTTCAGGAGCAGGACTTCCTAAGTTCATGGGAATACCAGGAGAGAACTCAAATGGAGTATTTTCAGCTAATGAATTCCTAACAAGAAATAACTTGATGAAAGCCTTCAAGGAAGAATATGCAACACCAATAAGAGTAGGTGAAAAGGTAGCTGTAGTTGGTGGAGGAAATGTAGCAATGGATGCTGCAAGAACAGCGTTAAGACTTGGAGCAGAAGTGCATGTAGTTTATAGACGTTCAGAAGAAGAGCTTCCAGCAAGAGTAGAAGAAGTACACCATGCAAAGGAAGAAGGAGTAATCTTCGATATGCTTACAAACCCAACAGAGATACTAGCAGATGAAAAGGGCTGGGTAAAGGGCATGAAGTGTGTAAAAATGGAGCTTGGCGAGCCAGATGCTTCAGGAAGAAGAAGACCAGTAGAGGTTAAGGATTCTGAGTTTGTAATGGAGCTAGATACAGTAATAATGTCACTTGGAACTTCACCAAACCCATTAATATCAACAACTACAAAGGGTTTAAGTGTAGATAAGAGAAAATGTATAATAGCACAGGAAGAAACAGGAGAAACCACAAAAGAAAAAGTATATGCTGGAGGGGATGCTGTAACAGGCGCAGCTACAGTTATACTTGCCATGGGAGCTGGGAAAAAGGCTGCCAAGGGCATTGATGAATTCTTGAGTAAGTAAGAGGTAAGAAGTAAGAGATAAAAAATAAAATATATAAAGGCAGCTTTTTTACGAGCTGCCTTTAGCACTTTTTGTTGCACCTTAGAATATTATGGTATATATTTTAGATAGTGAAACAAAATAGATTATGATTATAGAGAGGTAATTTATTATGTTATTAGAAAAAGTAAGAAGATATCGTTCTGATAAATATGATTTAAACTGTGCAGAAACTATAATTTATGCTGCTAATGAAGAATATAATTTAAATTTGTCTAGGGAAACACTTAAAACTATGGCGGCTTTTGGCGGCGGTATGGGTATTGAAAGTGTTTGCGGAGCAGCAACGGGAGCGCTAGCAGTGCTTGGAATAATGTTCACACAGCAAAGAGCACACGAGAGTGCTAGAGTGAAAGAACTAGCAAAAGAATTCATGGAAAGCTTTGAAGAACAGCTTGGAACAAACAATTGCAAGGAGCTAAAGAGTAAATATAGAAATGATGAGATTGGCTGCAGCAAGATGATTGAGCTGGCTGCGGTAATATTAGATGATATAGTACTAAGAGAAATGAAAATGTAAGCTAGAAAATAATTAGACTGGGAGAGGAAACAGATGGATTATAAAAGTGTAGAGCAAATAGATGAAGGGGTTCTAGTTAAGGATGTAAAGAACTTTGAATTAGCTCATATTTTTGATTGTGGACAATGCTTTAGATGGAATAGGCAAGAAAGTGGTAATTATATAGGTGTAGCTTTTGGAAAAGTAATTGAAATAGAAAAAAGGCAAAATGATGTGATCATATATAATACTACTATTGATGAATTCAAGGAAGTATGGGTTGATTATTTTGATTTGAACAGAGATTATAGTGCAATAAAGGATAAACTAAGTAAAGACGAACTTTTGAAAAAATCTGTAGAATTTGGTCATGGGATAAGGCTTTTACAACAGGATCCATTTGAAATTACAATATCTTTTATAATTTCTGCAAATAATAGGATTCCTATGATAAAAAGGGCTATTGAGAACATTAGTAAAGCTTTTGGAAAACCACTAGAATACAAAGGGAAAACCTACTATGCCTTTCCGAGCTTAGAAGCATTAAAAAATGCTGAGATTTCAGAAATGGAGGCTTGTGGAACCGGCTTTAGAGCAAAATATATAATAGACACAATAGCTAAGATTAATGAAAATGCCAGTCCTGAAGGTGTTTGCTACAATAATGAATTTGATTTAAACTGGATAAAAGCTCAGAGTGATGATGTTTGTCATGAACAGCTGCAAAACTATAATGGCATTGGACCTAAAGTGGCAGACTGCATAATGCTGTTTTCTATGGGCAAATATTCGGCTTTTCCAGTAGATGTGTGGGTAAAAAGAGCTATGCAGCATTTTTATTTAGCTCCAGATGTGTCACTTAAAAAAATCAGAGACTTTGGAAGAAATAAGTTTGGAGAGCTTTCTGGCTTTGCGCAGCAGTACTTGTTTTATTATGCCAGAGAAAATAATATAAGTGTCTAATTTCCTTCAAAAGGTTAGAAGGGGGAATTTATGTTAAACAAAGCAGTTCAGCTGATGAAAAGGTTGCTGAGAAAATTGTATGATAATAGAGCATATTTAGTGTTAATACTTGTGCTATTAATATTTGTGTTAGTTGGATATGAGTACTTCGAAAAATATGCTAGCTTTTTCAAAGATCCTCATAAAATAAAAAAATGGGTATTATCCTATGGCAAATACAGTTTTGGAGCCTTTATACTGCTTCAGATAATACAAGTTGTAATTTTTTTTATTCCAGGGGAGATAGTACAGATAGCTGGAGGGTTTATCTATGATACCTTCTTAGGCTCAATTGTTTCGCTTATAGGAATAACTTTGGGAAGTTTAATAGCTTATGCAATAGCAAGTTACTTTGGAAGAAAATTTATAAGAAAAATTGTTTCGGAAAAGCATTTAAAATTTTTTGGCAAGATATTAAAACTAGGAAGTGTAAATTACGTAGTATTTCTTGTATACTTGATTCCTGGAATACCTAAAGATGTGGTTGCGTATATCTGCGGAATATCTGATATTAGCCTAAGCAATTTTCTCATATTTTCAACCTTAGGCAGGATACCAGGAATTTTCGTTTCAGCTTATTTTGGAGCCAATATTCATACGGGAAATAAGCTAAGCCTAATTATTATTTCAGTAGTTATGATATCACTGTCAGCCATTGGAGTTTTTAAAGGTGAAAAGATAATTAAAAAGCTTGTAAAAAAGCAGCCTTCACAATAAGTTAAGCCTTATTGTGAGTGCTGCCTTTTTTTATAGATAATCTATAAAGTAAAAATAGGATTATGCAGGATACAACTATAAATCCTAATATAAGAAGTGCACAGTGGAAGAAAAAGTCCTCTGGCAGTACATTTATTATTGGATCTTTTACAGGGTCAAACTCCCAATAGTCGTTACTAAAAAATAACTTGTGAAATACAGTAAAGCTTTTATTAAAGTTTATGGCAAAAGGAATAATCAAAAGTATTGGCATTACTATAAGGTTTGTAGCACTCCTTTTTAAAAAGACAAAATTCTTGCTTTTAAAGCCTATAAACACAGCAATGGCAGAAATAACTGTACTTATGTAGAAAAGATAATCGATATTTGTAAAAAGCTTTTTAACTTCGACAAAATGTATTTCGCCTTCCTTTGACATAGTAAAGTCTGGCATACTGAGTTTTTTTATAGAAGGTTTTTGTGTATAGTCTATAAGAATATTATAGTTTTTAATTATGGTATTCTTATCAATTCCAGAGCTTTCTGCTATATTTAAGTGGTTAACGTCATAGTAGTACAGAGGTCTAAAGCCTAAAGTGAATTTTACAGCTAAAGTAACAATAAATATACTCACTGCAATTGAAAATATAGGTGCTAATAGCGTGGAAGTAGTTTTATTCATAGTAATCCTCCTTTTAGTAGGACAATTTGCATCTTATTAGTGCCATTAAAACGGCAAGGTTCTTCCTTTTAATAAGCTATGATAACATTTTATATAATGTAAATTCTATAGTCAATAAAATTAGGATTAAAAACCTTACATAAAGACAATAATTATTGTATATAATACTCTAGGTTGACAAATTTCCTTCAGTTAAAAATATGAAATAATGTAACTAATTCTACAGAACTTGCAAGTGTAAGCATAATTGAGATAATGAGAGAAAAAAGATAAAATTCCATGCTAATATTGCTCTATTCTTTGTTATCAAGTAAATATGGCTTATAAAGTTAAATCATGGAATTTGATATTATAAAGTCTATTATTTATTATAATAAGTGTTAGCACTCGATGATGATGAGTGCTAACAAATAATTAACAACAAATTTATTAATATAAAAATAACTTAAGGAGGGGTTTAAATGAGAATTAGACCACTTGGAGACAGAGTTGTTATTAAGAGATTAGAAGCTGAAGAAACTACAAAGAGCGGAATTGTACTTCCAAATACAGCAAAGGAGAAGCCACAAGAAGCTGAAGTAGTTGCTGTAGGGCCTGGAGGAATTGTAAACGAAAAAGAAGTAAAAATGGAAGTTAAGGTAGGAGATAAGGTTCTATTCTCCAAATATTCAGGAACAGAAGTTAAGCTAGACGGAGAAGATTTTATAATTTTAAAGCAAGACGATATTCTTGCAATAGTTGAGTAATAAAAGTAATTTAGATTTGGAGGAATTAAAATGGCTAAGAAAATTGTACATGGTGAAGAAGCAAGAAGATCTATGCAAAAAGGCGTAGACATACTTGCTGATACTGTAAAAGTTACACTTGGACCTAAGGGAAGAAATGTTGTTTTAGATAAAAAATTCGGTGCACCATTAATAACTAATGATGGTGTTACTATTGCTAGAGAAATAGAATTAGAAGACCCATTTGAAAATATGGGAGCACAACTTGTTAAAGAAGTTGCTACAAAGACAAATGATGTGGCTGGTGATGGAACAACTACAGCTACATTACTTGCACAAGCTATAATTAGAGAAGGACTAAAGAATGTTACAGCTGGTGCTAACCCAATGCTTATTAGAAATGGAATAAAGATGGCTGTAGAAACTGCAGTTGAAGAAATAAAGAAGATATCAAGACCGGTTGAAGGAAAAGAAGACATAGCTAGAGTTGCTGCTATTTCCGCTGCTGATGAAGAAATCGGTAAGTTAATTGCTGATGCTATGGAGAAGGTAGGCAATGAGGGCGTTATAACAGTTGAAGAATCAAAGTCCATGGGAACTGAACTTGATGTAGTTGAAGGAATGCAATTTGACAGAGGATATGTAAGTTCCTACATGGTAACTGATACTGAAAAAATGGAAGCAATTCTTGATGACCCATATATACTTATAACTGACAAGAAGATATCAAACATACAAGAAATACTTCCAGTGCTTGAACAAATAGTTCAACAAGGAAAGAAATTATTAATACTTGCAGAAGATGTTGAAGGCGAAGCTCTTGGAACTCTAGTAGTTAATAAGCTAAGAGGAACTTTCACATGTGTTGCAGTTAAGGCACCAGGCTTTGGTGATAGAAGAAAAGAAATGCTTCAAGACATAGCTATTTTAACTGGTGGAGAAGTTATATCAGAAGAGCTTGGAAGAGAGCTTAAAGATGTTACACTTGATATGCTAGGAACAGCAGAAAGTGTTAAAATCTCAAAAGAAAATACTGTAATAGTAAATGGAAGAGGAAATAAGGAAGATATCCATGCTAGAGTATCTCAAATAAGAGCTCAAGTTGAAGAAACTACTTCAGATTTCGATAGAGAAAAGCTTCAAGAAAGATTAGCTAAGCTTGCCGGTGGAGTTGCAGTTATCAAAGTTGGAGCTGCTACTGAAACAGAATTAAAGGAAAGAAAGCTTAGAATAGAAGATGCTCTTGCAGCTACTAAAGCCGCTGTAGAAGAAGGTATAGTTGCTGGAGGAGGAACTGCTTATATTAATGTAATTGAAAAGGTTGGAGAATTAACTTCAAATGATTCCGATGTAAAAGTGGGTATAAGTATAATAAAGAGAGCTTTAGAAGAACCAGTAAGACAAATAGCTGCTAATGCTGGTCTTGAAGGTTCTGTAATAATAGAAAAGATTAAGAACAGCGAACATGGAATAGGCTTTGATGCACTACGTGAAGAATATGTTAATATGTTAAAGGTTGGTATTGTTGATCCAACTAAGGTTACAAGAAGTGCTCTTCAAAATGCTGCTTCTGTAGCTGCTACATTCTTAACAACTGAAAGTGTAGTTGCTGACATACCAGAAAAGAATCCAGCTCCTGCAATGCCAGGCGGAATGGGAATGGACGGAATGTACTAAAAGCAATAAGAACCCCTAATAGGGGTTCTTTTTATTTTTTGATATTTTAGCAAGTTTGTTGAATATATAGTTAAAGATAAAACGTAAGAAGGAATATGTAAAAGTACGGTACCAACCTAAAAATTTTTATATAGTGTATATTATGTAAAAATATGATAATAATTTAAAAAGTAAAATTATATTTTTACATTTTTCTGGAATGTACATAAATTAATAAGTGCTTTTATATTATAAAATTAGCTGATTTTAAAATAAAAGTAAAAACTTGTAATGGTCAATAATGTGTTTTGTAAACTTAAATCCGTTTTTTAAATTAATTATAAATATATGCTTATAAATACCATAATAGTACTAAAACATTGATATAATTTGTATTAATTTATGTTTTTATTTACCTTGTAAATGATATATGCTGTATTTATAATTAAAGTTGAACTACTGCGTATAAAAAAGTACTAGTTATATGAAAAAATATAGTGTTATGCCAGTAAAAAATATTATTATTTATAATATTACAATTTACATATGAGGGGTATGGAAATGGATATCAAAGTAAAAAGACGATTGGGAGATTTATTAGTTCAATCAGGAAAAATTTCAATGCTCCAACTTCAAGATGCACTAAGAAGACAAAAGACCTTAGGCAAGAAAATAGGAGAACTTTTAATAGACGATGGTATAGTAACTTCAGAGGATATTCTTCAGGTACTGGAGGACCAAACAGGGTTTGAAAGAGTAAACCTGGATATGATTAATATAGATAAGAAGGCTATAAAAGCTGTACCTGAAAGTATATGCCTAAAGCATGATTTAATACCCTTTGGTTTTAATGAAAATAAAATAAAGATAGCTATGTGGGATCCGCTAAACATATTTGCCGTTGATGATGTTGCAATAGCTTCAGGCTTTCAAGTGGAAACTTATATAGCATTAAAAAGTGAAATAAAGAAGCATATTGAAAGATACTATTCAGACCAGCAGGTTTTAAGAGCTGCTGAAGAACTTTCAAAGGAAAGACAAGGGGATAGCCGAAATCAAAATCAACTTGATGAAGAAGCTTTTGATGATATAAAAAATGCTCCTGTTGTAAAAATGGTGGATTATCTTATCAAAAATGCAATAGAAGCAAGAGCAAGTGATATACATATTGAGCCTTATGAAAAACATATAAGAATTAGATATAGGGTAGATGGACAGCTTATTCAGATTTCTACCTTAGGTATTGACTCATTAGCGGCTTTAGTAACAAGAATAAAGATTCTTGCAAATTTAAATATAGCTGAAAAACGTATTCCTCAAGATGGAAGGATAATAACCAAAGTAGGAGACAAGGAAGTTGACCTTAGAGTATCTATTCTTCCCACAGTTTCAGGAGAAAAAATAGTTATAAGAATACTAGACAGAGCTAGTTATAAAATAGGCATTGATAATTTGGGAATGAATGAAGAAGAACTAGAGCAATTACGCAGAATCATAAAAAATCCGCATGGAATAATACTTGTCACAGGTCCCACAGGAAGTGGTAAATCAACAACTCTATATACTATTCTCAACAAATTAAATAGTGAAGACAAAAATATTATTACAGTAGAGGACCCAGTAGAGTATATGCTTGAAGGGATAAACCAGGTTAACGTTAATACAAAGGCCGGACTTACTTTTGCAAATGGCTTAAGGTCTATATTAAGACAAGACCCGGACATAGTAATGATAGGTGAGATAAGAGATAACGAGACTGCTCAGATAGCAATAAGAGCAGCAATTACAGGACATTTAGTACTAAGTACACTTCATACCAACGATGCACCATCATCAGTTACTAGACTTATAGATATGGATATAGAACCTTATTTAGTTGCAACTTCTGTAGTTGGAATCATTGCACAAAGATTAGTAAGAAAAATATGTCCTAAATGCAGCACTACTTATACTGCATCTGCTTATGAAAAACACATACTTGGAATTGATGAAAATGAGGATGTTATCTTAAACAAAGGTTCAGGATGTGCCTTCTGCAATAACTCAGGTTACTCCGGCAGAACTGGTGTATATGAAATTATGGAGGTAACTAGAGAACATAAGGAATTAATAATGAATAGCAGAAATAGTGATGCTTTAAAGGATATATCCTTAAAAAGAGGGATGAAGACTCTAGGTACAGCTTGTAAAAAATTAGTACTTAATGGTGTAACCACAATTGATGAATTGGTTAAAACAGCTTACCTGCAGGAGTAAAAACTTTAAAGAAGAGGGGTTCTAATATATGCCAAAGTTTAAATATAGAGCAATGAATGAAGCTGGTGAAAGAATTGAGGGAACTTATGAAGCAGCATCTAAAGATTTAGTAATGGATATGATAAGCACTAACAATTATTATCCACTAAAGATAGAAGAACTCAATGAAGGAACCAAGATAGATTTTAGCTCTATGGTTAGAGTAAAAACAAAGGATATAGCAATATTTTGCAGACAGTTTTATACAATGCTTGATGCTGGATTATCTATTAATAGTGCTCTGCATATTTTGGCAGAGCAGATTACAAATAAAAAGCTTAGAAGTGCCCTAGTAAAAGTAGAAGAAGAAGTAAGGAAGGGAGCTACCCTTTCTGAAGCGATGAAGGAACAAAAGCAAATTTTTCCTGAGCTTTTAGTAAATATGGTAGAAACAGGAGAAGTAAGTGGTAATCTTGATAGCATCATGCTTAGAATGTCAAACCACTATGAAAAGGAAAACAAGATAAACAATAAGATTAAAAACGCAATGATATATCCAATAGTATTAGCCATAGTGGCTATAGCTGTTATTACTATAATTCTTGTTTTTGTAATGCCTATTTTCGTTGAAATGTTTACAAGCAGTGGTGTACAGCTGCCAACTAGTACAAAAATCCTTTTAGGTTTAAGTAGTGGGCTTAGAAATAATTACATCCTAGTTCTTTTGTCCTTAACTGCAATTATTTTTTTAATAAGATACTATTTAAAAACTGATAATGGTGAGCTATTCATAAATAAGGTTAAGCTTTCTTTTCCCATTATTAAAGGTCTAAATGAAAAAATCGTAGTATCCAGGTTTACTAGAACACTAGCTACAATGCTGGCAAGTGGTATTCCACTAGTGCAGGGACTTCAGGTTGTTTCTTCAGTAGTTGGAAACAAAATTGTTCAGGAGGCCTTGGAAAAAGCAAGAGAGAAGGTGATGATGGGAGAAGGTTTAGCTGATCCAATCAAGGAAACTAGATTATTTCCACCTATGCTGTCCTCAATGATAAAAATAGGTGAAGAATCTGGAGCACTGGATGATATTTTAAACAAAACAGCTGACTTTTACGATGAAGAACTAGATGCAGCTATAACTGCATTTACAGCTATACTTGAACCAATAATGATTGTAATTATGGCAACCATAGTAGGCTTTCTAATGATTTCAATCTTACAACCAATGTTTGGCATGTACAACACTGTACAATAAAATAAATAAAAATCTAAGGAGGATATTAAAATGAACAAAAATGCAAAGAAAAAGAAAAAGGGATTTACACTTATTGAACTTATTATAGTTCTTGCTATTATGGCAATTATAGCTGCAATAGCTATACCTAATTTTTCAGCAGTAAGAGATAATTCAAAGAAAAAGGCAGATACTCAAAGTTGCGAAACTATTAAAAGGACAGTATTAATGTTGGTTTCTGATAGTACTTTAGCTCCACAAAATAATGCAGATGTGGCTAAGCCTAAGACACTTACATTTACAGCTGGAAGTGATTTTACAACTACTGCTACTTCTGCTTCTCTTAGTGGAACTGGAAATTCATTTGATGGTGATAATACTTGGTCTGATACAGAAAAGTTAGAAACTGCAAAAGCTTTAAAAGAAGTAAAAACACCACAACAAGCTGGAGCACACTATGTAGTTAAAATTAATAAAAGTGGTGAAGTAGCTGTTACATTAGAATAATAAAAATTAGTATTTCAAAGTGTAAAGTTAACCCTGTTAACTTTACACTTCAATTTATATTTAAGCCACAATAAATATACTACAGAAAATAAAGAGGTGAGCTCCTTGAATTTAAAAAAGATAAAAGTACCAAGTTCAGATAGTATAAAAAAATTACTTTCAACTGATGTTTCTTCCTTAAAGAATGTAAAGAAAATACCAAAGGCATTAAAGCTTGATTTAAATTCTATGCCTAAGAACACTAAAAATGTAATTTCTTTAGATATTGGCACGGAGAAGATTAAGATTGTACTAGGAAGATTTTCAAAGGGCAGAGTAATTATAGAAAAGGCTTTTATGGTGGATACCCCAGAAGGAGCATTAGGTGATGGAACTATAATAAATTCTATGAATTTGGCAAAGACAATAGAAGGTGTACTTTCTATTGAACAAATTAAAGTTAAGGAAGTTAATTGTACAACTAATAGCACTGCAATAATAAATAGAGAAATAGTTGTTCCAGCAGCTGCGGTGGACGAGCTGGATACCCTAGTTAAATATGAAATTCAGCAGTATCTTCCAATAAATATGGATGATTATATAGTACAATACAATGTTTTGGAAGAAGTAAAAAATGACAACATATTAAAGTATAGAGTATTAGTAGTAACCTATCCTCATAAGATGGCAAAGCAGTATTATGAGCTTATTAATAATTGTAAATTAAAACCCAATATACTGGATGTAACCTATAACTCAATAAAAAAACTTGCAGGTAGTATGCAAAGTATTAATGAAAGAGAATATAACTTAGGGGATACAACAGCATTCATTGATATGGGAGCTGCAAATCTCAATGTTAATATATATAATGGCAATAAAATGGAGTTTACCAGAATAATTAAATCTGGTGGCAGCATAATTGATAGAGAAATTTCAAAGTCCTATGGCATTCCAATGGAGGAAGCAGAAAAGAGAAAAATAGAACAGTGTAATTTTGGCTATGATGAAATAAACAGTGTAATTAGATCTGTAGTAGATGAATGGGTAGAAGAACTTAATAGAATAATACAATTTTATAAAAATAAAAAGGTTGGCAATAAGTTGGACAAGATATACATTTATGGAGGTAGTTCTAACTTAAGTGGTATTAGTGAGTATTTATCTTCTAAACTGGGATTAAAGGTAGAAAAGATTGAAAACTCAGGTAATATTGAATTTCGTAATGCAGCTGTTACAAGTGATTTGAACCGTTATCTTAATGCCATTGGGGCAATAATCAGACTTTAGGTTGGTGATTGATATGAGAGATTTTAACTTTTTTTCCCCTTATATAGAATCTAAAAAGAGATTTAAAAATAACTACTTTCTTATAATAGTTTTATTTTCTATTGTAGGATTATATATGATGGGAACAACAGGCTGGTATTTATATAATAATATTACATTGAAAAAAGAAATCCGTTCTATAAATGCTGAACTTAACGACAGCAAGTTGATAGAAAAATATAAGAAAGCAGAAACTACTAATAGTAAATATAATTTAACTAGTAAATATAGTGACAGTGCTGCTGCTCTAATTAAAAGTTTTCAGAAAAAGGATATAGTAAATACAGCTTCAATAAATGAAGTTCTTTCCTGTATGCCTCAGGATGTATTTCTGGCTTCTATTAATATGAATGAAAGTTCAATACAGCTTCAATGCACAAGCAAAAGTATAGTCACTGCAGCGGAATTTGAGCATAATCTTATTAAATTGAACAAGTTTAAAGAGGTTAGCATAGGCAGTATAGCTGGAGATTCAACAAAATTGAACTACGGGTTTTCAATAAATTGTACGTTAAAGGGTGTTGATAATAATGAAAATAAGCAGAAGTGAGAAAATACTGTTAGCTATATTTGGAGCATTACTTTTAGTTTTTGCATATCATAAATTTGTTTATGCAAAACAGTATAAAAGTATAGAAACCCTGAGAACAGAAAAAAAACAGAGCAGTGACAAGCTGGATAATATTAAGCTTACTATAGCTTCCTCAGCGAAAAAAGAAAATGATATGAAAATATTAAATGCTAAGGTACATGATTCTGTAGATAGACTTTATCCTGTGATATGGCAGGAGAAAACACTAATTGAGCTTAATGATCTCTTAAGTAAGTCTAAACTTGAAGGCTCAGCAAATACAACTAATGGTGATAGCGATAAGAAAAATAGCTCTTCAGATACTAATAGTAAGGTTGATAACAATAGCAGCGCATATTCTAATCTGTATTCAATTGTTGATCAGTATAATACACAAGTTCTTTCTGCAAAAAAAGAAGAGGTACAAGCCAGAAATAATAATGCTTATACTTCTATGAAAGCTACCATAAACTTTAAAGGCAGCTACGATAATGTATATTCACTTATAAAAAATATAGAAAATTACAGCAGAAAGATTTATATTTCAAGTTTAAGTATTTCTGGAATTAGTAATGAAGTCAGCGGAACTATGAGTTTAGAGTTTTTATCAATTCCTAAGTTCGCAGATATGGACACAGATTATTATAAATGGGATTTTAATAATCCATATGGCAAGCAAAACCCTTTTGCACAGGGCAATCAAAAGACTTCTAACTCATCTATTGAACAAGCAAGCAAGATACAAGAAAATGCGAAGGATTTTTCTATGTCAGTGAGGTCTGTTAATTCAGATTTACCTGCAGTTATGCTAGGCAAGTATAACGATATAGAAAGAAAGTCATATATATATGCAGATAATAATAAGGTTGAGAATATAGAAATATCCTTTATTGAGCAGAACGGAAAATACTATTATAAGTATAAGACAAATCAAAGCGCTTATCCTAAGCAGTACAATGAAACTGGTGTAGAGTTTAAACCGAGTAACAGTAATATTTCCATTGCGATATTTTCTAATAAGCGTACTTCCGATGCGGACCAAGTGGGAGTTAACTTAAGAGTTATAAATAAAACTTCAAGGTCCATTGATGTTATTGTATCTAATGATGATACTTCTAAGCCAAGAGTAACCTTAACTGGAGAAGGAAATTCAGTAAATCTTAAAAATCAATAATATTTAATTGTATATCAATAAAGCGAGAGGAGGCTGTGCTTTTGAGAAAAAAGTTTGTTAAAAATAAAAAAGGCATTACTTTAATTGAAGTTGTCATAAGTGCGGCTATACTCAGCATAATTATAGTACCTATTAGCATGATGATAAACACATCAGTAAAGACTAATAAAAATTCTGAAAGCAAGCAGCAGGCAACAGTAATTGCACAAAAGCTAATAGAAGATTTAAAAGTAAAGAATAAACCTGTTGGAGAGTCAATAAGGCTATTAGATGGCAGCATTACTTTAAATAAAATGGTTGTTCCTGATACTGGTCATGATATAGGATATAAAGCTACCAATTTAGATGTTGGACAGGGCTTTATTGCTGATATGTCCTTTCAGAGAAGGGAAACCTATAAGGGAAATACTGCTGGTACGTTATCTGATAGTGATTTTGACGTTATTATTGATATGATTGACAGTTCTTCTTTTAAACTTACCAGTAAGGGTATTGATGGCACACCATATGAGCAGTATTCCTATACATTAGCTAATAGCTTATATATAAAAGAGGTTAGTGATACTATAATTGAGCTGTATGATTATAAAAAAATTAATGAAAAAAATCTCATAGTTTCATTGCAAAATAAGGCTGGAAAAACTGGAAAGGTTAAAATAGTTTACGAAACTGGAATGGTAAGCTCTGATATAAGGGTTTCCAGCTATAATACTACTGATTCAGATGCAAGTAAAGCATTAACAGTTTATTGTTATAAGAACAATAGCGAAACAGTTAGCAATACGGTTTCTAATATTGGAGGCTATGTGAATATATATGATAATTTAAAAGTCATCAATGTACCAACAAGTGATACAAGGGGTATATATGATGTTACTGTAACACTTTATAAAATGGATAATGGAACTAAAAAAAAGGTTTATGATGTAAAGTCATCTGTTAATTTAATGAATTAAGGAGGTGTAGTAATATGACCGTAAAAAAGAAAAAAGGGTCTTCCATGATTACAATAGTAGTTATGTTCGCAGTATTTATTACTATTGGTATTACTACATTGTCATTATTAACAGCAGATTATCAGAGGAGAATTGTGTCAAGTAAAAAAACTCAGAATTTGTATGCTTCTGACTCTGGAATAAACGTAGTTAGCGGGGCTATGCAGAAGGTAGTTGAGCAGGCTGTGAAACGTGGGAATGAAGCAGCTAATGACTTTTTAACTTCTGATCTCAGTGCCTATACAAATCCAGATGGGAGTATTAATAAGGCATCAGTAGATGCCGAAGTTAATAGCCGTTTTAAGACTACCTATAAAGCTTATATAACATCATATTTAAATGATAATGATAAAAAAACTAAACTAACCAATGGAATATATGTTGATGATGCAGGCAATGATCATCTTCTCTATGATACTACTTTCTCAAACAAGCCTACTATAACCTTAGACTTTGGTGGAGGAAGTGCAAATTTTACTACAGTAAATAGTAAGGAATTATTGAATATTAAAGTGACATCAAGCTTCAGTAAAGTACCTCTCTCAGGAGAAACTTCTAACTTAAAAGAAGTTACTGCTGTGCTAACTATATCTGCTGCTGAATACAACAAGGCATATGGGGTTAATTCCAAATCAGTTACTATAGAAGTGAATCCCATATGGAAAAATGCTATATCCATTGATGGAAACATGAAGATTAAAAGCAGTGTGAACATTTCTGGTGATGTATTTGTAAAGGGTAATTCTGAAGCTGTAAATGAAAAAGTTTATACAAAATACAATGGTGGAATTATAATTGGTTCAGACGATGAACTTTCAGCTAATGCAGCGGATATTGATAACAACAAAGTTTCGTTTAATGGAAAAGTTATAACAGGCAGCAGCTTTAATATTAATGGGCAAAATAGACTTGTAGAAGTTTTAGGGAATATATATGCAAGAAATGTTTATGTAGGAAAAAGCGAAAAGACATTACCTGCAGCTCAAAATGCTTTAAATTGTGTATTAAATGTAACACCCAAAAGTGGAAGTGAAGCAGATACAGGTGCGGTGTATACAGTAAATGACTTATGCTTAAATGCTGCAGCTTCTAAGATAAATATAGATAAATATTATGGAGTAAATGATATAAATAATCAAAGCAGCTTTAGGCCTGGAATTGATAGTGATTTTAACTCCTCAAGCAGCATAATTGTGAATACTGATGATATAGGTAAAAGTGGAGGATCATCTATAAATATTGCTACAGAGGCTGTGATAATGGGAGCAGCATATGTAAATACCAATCCAGCTTATCAGACGGGAGAATCAGTAGCTATAAAAGGAAACTATATGGCATATACTCAGCCTATAGGTGATGGAAAAATTACTAAAGATGAAGATAAGATATATGGTGAAAGTAATATGCAATTTGGATATTATGATCCATTACAACTTGCAGATAAGTTTAAGAATAATGCAGCACTTACAATTGTTGATAAGGCAAGGTATATGGAACTTGCAGATTCCTTAAAGCTTTTACCAGGTAATAATGGAATTAATAAGGCTGGAATTCAGCTTCCAAATAGCAGTGATAAGCTTATAAATAGCGGTATTGCAATCAGTAATGGAAAAATAGTAAGCAGCAATTATAGATCAGAGTTAGATAGTAGAATTATAACATTAAAAGACGGCTTTGCAGAGAAAGTTTACGAAATGGACAATCTAAGTAAAATTGGGGTTCAAAGTCCATTAGATATAAACGATGTTTATGCCTTTGGGAAGATAAATAAAACTGTATTTACTGGTGATGATAATCCGGATTATGGAAGTGATAACTCTATAAAAAATCCTGTTAAGCAGGTTATCTTAGACGGTAGTATTGTGAAAGACATTAAAAATGGAAACAATATAGAGTTTATAAGTGATTCAAAGGATGTCATTATTTTGGGGAAAAATGCTGGGGTTAGCTTTGAAAATAATGATACCACAAAAGTAATAACAGCTAAAAACGGACCAATAAGTGGTATAATAATAACTAAGAAGAATATAAAAGTATACGGTGAAGTGAATTTTTCAGGTACTATACTTGCAGGAGGGGATTTTGTAACTGAGGATACATATAAAAAATCTTTTTCTTCCAATGATAACCTTGTAATGAAATTAATAGCTGGTGATTATGATAATATTTATAAAAAAATATTCAATTATAATTATTCAATAGGAACTCAAGTAGTTACAATATCAAATTCGGCATCTAGCAATGCTGGGGAAACAGGTGAAGCCTTCCAAAGCGACTTGATAAAGGTTGGAAACTGGAAGATAGTAAAATAATTATTAAAGAGGAGGAGATTATGACTAAATGGATGAAAAGTAAAAAAGGATTCACCATTATTGAGCTTTTATTAGCTTTAGCCATAGCAGCCTCTATCTTAGCTATAGCCTTTTCATTTTTTCTTCCACAGCAAAAGGCATTGAATGATACCACGAAAAAATCAGAGTTGCAAATGGACACGCAGATTATAATGGAATCTATGACTAAAAGTGCAATGGAAGCTTCAAAGATTTCACTAATTACTACAAAGGCGGGAGTTCTCCATACCTCTGATTTAGACTCATTATACGATACACAAGACTTAGAGAAGATAGTATTCTCTGTTTATAATACAGATAATAGTGGTACAAGAAGTTTGGCTTATGAATATACATATAAAATTGTTGGAGGTAAAATTTCTTTTACAGATAGCAGCGGAATTGAAAAAAACTTAGCGGAAAATGTAAAAGCTATTAAAGTTACTCCTTTAGACGAAAAGTCCTTTGGACAGTGTGTAGGAATAAAAATAGAAGTACAATTGGCATCAGCTGGTATTAGTGATTATAATACCCAGAGCAGCGTCTACTTTAGAAATAAGTAAAGTATAGGAGTGGGGGAAAGCGTATGAAAAAGAAATTAAAAAAGATAAGTTCATTTTTAATATTGGCTTTTATACTAGTTCAATTCTGTACGGGCAAGCTAAATATAAAAGCATCGGAACTAGACAGCTTTTTAAAGCTTAATAAAACTATTACTAATTCTAAAGGCGAAACTGGGACAAGCATTAATGCCAAAGTAGGTGAAGCTTTAAAGATAAATTACTCAATTAACTCTGACAATTATACAAGCTCTAGCCAAAATAGCAAGAATAAAAAGATAGTACTTGTTATAGACACCTCGGGAAGTATGAAAACTACAGATATGAGAAATTCAGATACAAACAAAAATAATCAGGTTGGACTTTCTAGGTTGAAGGTTGCTGCAGAAGCTGCACAAAAATTTACAAAAAGCAGTGTTGGAAGTAATGTAGATATAGCAGTTGTGACTTATTCTGATGAGGCTCAACTTGCATTAGGTTTTACTAATAACAAGACTACTATAAACAATAAATTAAATGACATAAAGAATAGTACACCATATGGAGCTACTAATATAGGAGCTGGACTTAGAATGGCTTATTATATGCTTCAGCAGTACAGTGATACGGCTTCAAGTAAGTATATGGTTCTATTGACAGATGGAGAGCCCACCATGTGGACAGAAGATGGGAATGGTAAGTTTTTAACTTCTAATAGTACACCTTATTCCTATAATATTAAAGGTACAGGTTATGATGATGCATCAGGTAATTCATTAAAATATGCAAATACTATAGGTGATATGTTTGCATCGACGAAGATTAATTCTTATATGGTTGGTTTTACTTCAGATATTAATAGGGGAAAGTTAAATACTATAGCTGAGCATGCAAAAGCAGCAGTATATACAGCTAGAAGTCAAAATGACTTAAATGCGCTTTATGATGCTATTACGGATAATATTGTAAATAACTTTTCTATAAATAATGTACAGTTTCAAGAGACATTTTCAAATATGATAGAGATTGTGAGCTTACCAGCTGGATTACAAAAGAGCGCAAACAGTGATGGTACAACTACAGTGTCTGGAGTAATAGGAAATTTAGATTATACTCTTGTTCAGACTTCAACAGTAAATTATTATAAATTGAATACTCCAATTGAATTTTCTATTGATATAAAGCTTAAGGATGGGGCTTCAGGAACTTATTCTTTAAGTGATGTATCTAAAATTAATTATACTGATTTTAAGAATCAAGCTGGAACTAGAGATTTTAATAAGGTTAATATTAATGCTACTCCTACAGTTACTAAAATAAATAAAGCACCTATAGATTTTTCAAGAAGCGTTGAAAAGCAGCAATATACTCTCATCAATGGTACAACTGAAGATATAAAGGTAACAAATACAGTTACACCTAGAAAAATTGATTTTTATAGCGTTGCTCCTGAGGATTATGATAAGGAAAAGTATATAGTAGTGGTTACTGATACCTCTGGAAGTATGAAGGATTCCTTGGATTCAAGTACAAAATTAGATACCTTAAAGAATACTCTTGTTACTAGAGATAATAATAGCGGATTTATAAATAGGTTTACAGGAGTTAACAATGTTAATATAGCTCTAGTAAACTATAATTATAAGGCTGAACTTGGAAATGAAGTAGACCTTTCAACAAGTGATGATATTAAAAATGCCAAAGGTGAAACACAAGATTTTGCTGATATGGGGGATACGGCTCAAGTAACTGCTCTAAAGACTCAAGTATCTGAATTACAGCCTAATGGTGCTACTAATATTGGTGACGGGCTTAGAAGAGCATATTGGTTATTAAGTAAAGTGGATTCTAATGCTAAAAAGTATATAGTGCTTATGACGGATGGAGAACCTACAGCTTTTACTTATATAAATGATACACTTTCTTATAAAACATATTGCAAATATCGTGAATACTACGGATATTACGGATATGACGATTATTACGGGTACAAAAATCTTACTGATAAACCTGCAAATTTGAACGATATAATAAATGCATATGGAAAAAGTGGACAATTTGTAGATGAAATAGATAATCCAGATAGTGTGGAGTATATTGGTTCTACTGATTATAACAAATATAGATTTGATTCTATTAATAGTGTGGAATTAAATTATGATGACGGAACTGCAACCAATTACATGTGGAACGGTGGAACTAATGATATAGGAGGATATGGATTAACTTATAGCAAAAATATGGCAGGTAAGATAGCTGAAAAAAATATTGGAACTTACGTTATAGGCTTTAGTGATGGAATTAGCAAGGACAAGCTTACTCAAATTGCTGATAGTGCAAAAGGAGTTTACAAGGAAGCTAAAACTCCTACTGATTTGCAGCAGGTATATGATGGAATAGCTGGAGAGCTTATAAAGGATGTTTCAGTTAATGATTTAACCTATGAAACTATAATTCCAGCTGGTTTACAAGTTAAGGCTATAAGAAAAGATGGTAAGGACTATACAAACTTTACTACTACCACTGTAAATGGTGTTACAAAACTTACTTTTGATTTAGAATCTATTGCAAAGGTAGCTTACAGGCTCAATGCAGATAGGACTTATTTTGAGGCGGCTCCTATAACCTTTGACCTAGTATTAACTGCTAATACCCTTGGAACTTATACATTAGCAAGCAAAGATAGTAGTAATTATACCAAGATTAAATATAAAGATATAGATGCTAGTATAACTGATTTATATTCATCAAATTCAATAACCTTTACTATAAATGATGGAAATTCAGTGATAGATAAACATGGTTTATATCTTGATAAAACTAACGATGTTTCAGATAGTAATTTCCAATTTAGTAATGAAAAAAATATAAATTCTATGAACAACAATTATTATAAAGCTGGAGTTGTTTTAGATTTAAAGTTGACATCTGCTGTTTTAAATATTGATATAGGCTCAAGAAATCCATCAAAGATAATTAATTCCGATGATATAAAGGTAGTTATCAAAAAAGTAAAAAGTGATGGTACCCTTGAAGATACTGTTACAAATGCAGATATAAAAACCACTTTGAATTCAAATGCAAGTACAAATATCAAAATAACTTTTACAGAAGTAGGTAAGTATTTAATAACCTACACTTTCCAAATGCAAAGTCCAGGAAGTAATAGTGATGATGGTTCTTTTACAGGCTTTACTAATAATGCAACGGTTAATAATAGTAGTAAGAGTTTAAAATTTGATATTAATAATGAAATGCCAGACCTGTTTTAGTAAACAAAAGGGTGGTAATACTTTATAATAAAAGGGCAGCATAAGGCTGTCCTTTTATTAGTAGATTAAAATTATATTTTTGGGAGAGAAAAAAGTTGAGTGTATTATATTCTTTTTATTTTTTATGTTTAGGACTTTTGCTAGGAAGCTTTTATAATGTATGTATCTATAGGATTCCTAGAGAGGAATCTGTAGCATTTCCGCCTTCCCATTGTACCTCGTGCAATACTAGATTGAAACCATTAGATCTTGTGCCGGTTTTAAGCTATGTATTTTTAAAGGGCAGGTGCAGATATTGCAGAGAGAAAATATCCCCTCGTTACGCACTTGTAGAACTCTTTACTGGGATAGCCTTTTTGTGGCTATTCTTAACCTACGGCATTACTGTTGAATGCTTAAAATATATAGTACTGATTAGTTTTCTAATTGTAATAGGTATGATTGATTATGACACTACTGACGTTTATTCAATAACTACTTATAGTGGAATTGCTTTTGGAGTAATTTTCATATTAATAAATTATTTTATGGGATTTGAATTTAAGTCATATATTTATGGCGGAATTCTTGCAGCAGCAACCATTGCATTGATTATTATATTTACAGGGGGAATGGGCTGGGGAGATTTTGAAATAGCACTTATGTGCGGGCTATACTTAGGCTTTGAGAAGTCTATAGTTCTGCTATTTAGCTCATTTATAATTGGTGGAGTAGTAGGTGCTTTTTTAATCTTGACAAAGAAAAAGACTAAAAACGATTACATACCATTTGGCCCGTCAATTGCATCAGCAGCATTATTTACCTTACTCTTTGGTGAAAGAATTATTTCATTTTATATTTAATTATGCCATTGACAAATCATAAATGATAAAATAAAATAGTATAATAAATTAAAATTATATACAGCTCATATATCCCCTGAATATGGCAGGGAGTCTCTACCGGAAGCCGTAAATTTCCGACTATGGGTGTGTTTGCATATATGCATAAGTGCATGCTGCAATCACTCCATGGTTTAGAGTGATTCAGTATGCTTTTTTTGTTCTATATGCATATAAATCACTGTAAACTAAGTAGTCGTGCCATATCTTTTTTACAATTCTTTGGTCAAGCCTTATGACCGCAACAGCTTCCGTAGAGCAATCTATTTGAGTTAATAATTTCTTAAGCTTATTAAATATTTACTATATGGCAATATTAATATAGAAGAAAGGAAGTTGAGAAAATGGCAACAATATTAAAACAGGCTTATACTTTTGATGATGTTTTGCTAGTTCCACAAAAATCTGAGGTTTTACCTAAGGATGTTCAGCTCAATACCAATTTGACTAAAAAAATCAAGCTAAATATACCTCTAATGAGTGCAGGCATGGATACAGTTACTGAATCTAAGATGGCTATTGCTATGGCTAGAGAAGGCGGCATAGGAATAATTCATAAAAATATGAGCATTGAAGCACAGGCTGCTGAGGTAGATAGAGTTAAAAGACAAGAAAATGGAGTAATAACAGATCCTTTTTCACTAGCACCAGATAACACAATTGATGATGCTTTAAGCCTTATGAGTAAATACAGAATATCAGGTGTTCCAGTTACTTTAGAGGGAAAGCTTGTTGGTATAATCACAAATAGAGATATCGTGTTCGAGAAAAACTACAGCAAGAAAATCTATGAAGTTATGACAAAAGAAAACTTGATAACTGCTCCTGAGAATACTACTGTGGAAGAAGCAAAGGAAATATTAAAGAAGCATAAAATTGAGAAACTTCCTTTAGTTGATAGCGAAAATAATCTAAGAGGACTCATTACTATAAAGGATATAGAAAAAGCTATAAGATTTCCAAATGCAGCAAAAGATTCAAGAGGAAGATTATTATGCGGAGCTGCAGTAGGGGTTACTGGGGATATGATGGAAAGAGTTGAAGCTTTATATAAAGCTGGGGTAGATGTAATAACTATCGATACAGCTCACGGGCATTCCAAGGGAGTTCTTGAAGCAGTAGCTAAAATCAAAGCAGAATATCCTGAATTACAAATAATTGCTGGAAACGTGGCAACCGCTGAAGCTACAGAAGATTTAATAAAAGCTGGTGCTGACTGTGTTAAAGTTGGTATTGGACCAGGTTCTATCTGTACAACAAGAGTTGTTGCAGGTGTAGGAGTTCCTCAACTTTCAGCAGTTATGGATTGTGCAGAAGCAGCTGCTAAATACGGAGTTCCTGTAATAGCTGATGGTGGAATAAAATATTCTGGAGACGTAGTAAAGGCTGTTGCAGCAGGTGCAAAGGTAGTTATGATGGGATCAATGTTTGCAGGCTGTGAAGAAGCACCAGGAGAAACAGAAATATACCAAGGAAGAAGCTATAAAGTATATAGAGGAATGGGTTCGTTAGCTGCTATGGCTTGTGGAAGCAAGGACAGATACTTCCAAGAAGGCAATAAGAAGCTTGTCCCAGAGGGCGTTGAAGGAAGAGTGCCATTTAAAGGAGCAGTAGCTGATACTATATTCCAAATAATGGGCGGACTTCGTTCAGGTATGGGCTACGCTGGAGCAAAAACTGTAGAAGAACTATGTGAGAAGGCAGTATTTGTAGTACAGACTGCTTCAGGACTTAGAGAGAGCCATCCTCATGATATAGTGATATCAAAAGAAGCACCAAACTATAGTGTAAATCAATAAATAAGAGAAGGTGATTAGATGAACAAAGAGCTAGTTTTAGTTGTGGATTTTGGAGGACAGTATAATCAATTAATAGCAAGAAGAATAAGAGAATGTGGAGTTTACTGCGAGATAGTTCCTTACTCTTATAGTATTGATAAAATAAAAGAGAAGAACCCTGTTGGAATAGTATTTACAGGTGGACCAAACAGCGTTTATGGAGAAGGAGCACCAAGAATAGATTCAGAGATATTTAACTTAAACGTGCCAGTTCTAGGAATTTGTTATGGACAGCAGCTTATATCTCATACACTAGGTGGAAAAGTTCAAACTGCTGAAGTAAGAGAATATGGAAAGACAGAAGTAAACATAGATAATAGTTCATTATTATTTGAAAATATAGGAATAAAGGAAAACTGCTGGATGAGCCATACTGACTTTGTTGCAGAAGCACCAAAAGGCTTTAAAGTTATTGCTCATACTAGTCAGTGCCCAGTAGCAGCAATTGCTAATGAAGAGAAAAACATATATGGAGTTCAATTTCACCCAGAAGTAGAACATACTCCATTTGGAAAGACCATGCTGAGAAACTTCTTATTTAATGTTTGTAAGGTAAGCGGCAACTGGTCCATGAGTTCCTTTGCAGAGGAAAAAGTAAAAGAAATAAAAAGAATTGTTGGAGATAAAAAGGTTATTTGTGCACTTTCAGGGGGAGTTGATTCCTCTGTAGCAGCAGTTATGGTGCACAAGGCTGTAGGTAAGCAATTAACATGTATATTTGTAGACCACGGTCTTCTTAGAAAAGATGAAGGAGATCAGGTTGAGGAAATATTTAAGAAGCAATTTGACATGAATTTAATAAGAGTTGATGCTGCAGATAGATTCTTAGGAAAGCTTAAAGGAGTGTCAGACCCAGAAAGAAAGAGAAAAATAATAGGTGAAGAATTTATAAGAGTATTTGAAGAGGAATCCGGAAAGCTTGGAAAAGTAGATTTCCTAGTTCAAGGAACAATCTACCCTGATGTAGTAGAAAGTGGAACAAACACTTCTGCTGTTATAAAGAGCCACCATAATGTTGGAGGTCTTCCAGAAGATATAGACTTTTCACTATTAGAACCACTTAGAGAATTGTTTAAAGATGAAGTTAGAGCTGTTGGAGAGGAACTTGGAATTCCACATCATTTAGTTTGGAGACAGCCTTTCCCAGGACCAGGACTTGCAATAAGAGTTCTAGGAGAAGTTACTGAAGAAAAGCTAGAAATAGTTAGAGAAGCTGACTTCATTTTCAGAGATGAAATAGCAAAAGCAGGACTTGAAGGTTCAATTTGGCAGTACTTTGCATGCCTTCCTAATATCCAATCCGTTGGAGTTATGGGAGATGAAAGAACCTACTGCCATACAGTAGCACTAAGAGCTGTAACAAGTTCTGATGGTATGACTTCAGATTGGGCAAAGATACCTTATGAAGTACTTGATTTAGTATCCCGTAGGATAGTCAACGAAGTTAAAGGAGTAAACAGAATTGTTTATGACGTAACTTCTAAGCCACCAGCTACTATTGAGTGGGAATAGAAATTAAAAACGCTTTTAAGCCTTTAAAATCAACATATTTCAATTTAATAATGGAGTAAACCCAAGTTTTATAAGTAAGGATGCATGAGAATGTCTTAAGTCATGTATCCTTATTTCTTTTACACCACTTTTTTTACATACCCTTTGCATTTTCTATGATGATACAAATACGAATGAGGAAGACAAAATACTGGAGCTTATGGAAAAAGCCTATAGAGGATATAATGCAGGATATTCATTATAGATAACTTTATGACAGTTAGGTTTAACGGAAATAGGGAGGGTATATGGAGAGCATAAAACGGCTTTGTAGATAAGTTCAGAAACCTTGTAAAATACAATAATCTTATAGTCAATGTTGTCGTGTATCCGAATAAGCAGGGCGAGGTAGGAGGCACAAATGATGTGAAGAATGTTGAATTACTTAAATATATTGATAAAGCAATATAGTAAGGAATTATTAAATTAGAGGATTAAGAAATTATAAAATAAAGTCAGTGCACTGAAAATTATATCCAGTACACTAACCCTTTATTTAATACTATAAAATATTTGTTTTTTTATAGTGCTTGTACTATTCAACATTATAGTTCATTGATACAATTTAGTTTTTTAGTTTTATCCAACAATTGTGCATAGAGGAACTCTAACTAAAACAAGCTCATCTGTTCTGTTGGTTTCAACATCAAATACCAAAAATACATTTTCGCCAAATACAAATGCACAAATAAGATTTACCTCTCTTCCAGGTACTGAAGTTGGAATTTCATCTGGACCTACTATTTGACAGCGGCCAATTAATCGTATTAATGCTGCCGCTTGAGCAGGTGTTATTCTTATTGCAAACACTTGTTCGGTTTCTTGGCCCATTACAGTTATTTCTATTTCAACAAGTAATACAAAAACGTTAGGAGCTAATTCGGCAACACATGTTGCACCAATTGTGACAGGTCTGTTTTGACACATTGTTTCATTTTTAATAGATTGATTTTGAGATTCTTGTGTTGACATAGTCATTATATTAATCACCTACTTTTATATTATTGATAGTGGACATGCCCTTATCTGTAATATAATATATTCCATATATAGAAAAAGGTTACTAAAGATGCAATAAGAGATTTTGATAAGGAAAAGAAGCAAAAGTAAAACATTGATTATGATAGCTCATATAGACATGGCAATGTAAGCATTAAGACAGAAGCAAATAAAATTATGTATAGTAGAAAAGTATGATACTCTTAAGAAGTTCTATATTGATGAGATACCGTATGATGAAATAGTAGACGAGCGTAGTATTTTACTATTTTGCATTGAAGGATTAAAACTTGATGTGGGGCAAAACCTTCTCTCACAAATAATAACATAATAATGGTATCAAAGCAGCTCATGAGCGTGAATTCAAAATCAATATCAAAGTAAGTGGAAAACAAACATGTCCAGCCAATACTGCTTGTACAATATTAGCTGAACTAAAATAATTTATTGTCCTATTGGGTTATCAATAAGAGTTGCAAATACAAATTTGTGAACATGTCCATCCCTTTCTGTAGTTACTCCATATACAAAGTGAATATGCTTGTTCCTTCCTACTTTAATAGCTGGTCCTGTTGTAACAATTACTTCATGAAAGTGATCTTCGAAGAAATCAGTATTTGTATTTATTTTGTGAACATGGCATTCTTCTTCTCCTATTGCCTCACCAGAAACACCAGCAAATCTATGGTTGTGAGGATCCTCTTCAAGTTCAGCTAGTCTAGTGCTTCCTAAAAATTCGTGAACATGTCTTTGTTCTTCAGAGCAATCTTCATCAGAGGAATTATGGTTATGCTGCTTATGATTATCTGAGCAACTGCAATCTGTTTCGTGATGTTTATGGTGTCCATTGTAACTCATAAGAAAACCTCCTTCTTTATTAGGTCAGTATATACTATGCAATACTAATGAAAACGCTACATAATTAAGAAGATTTATTAAAGAATGAATAGTATTTATCACTTGTTTGTAACTCGGATTGATTCGTAAGAAATATCAAATAGCTCCGGAGTATTCCAGAGCTATTCTTGTAGCAATGCTCCACCGCAATGGGATTTTAAAGTGGTTATAATTAATTATAGTTACCTAATTTCTTTTGAAATAACACTTTTATATTATAAACTAATAGAACGACAAGAGGTATGACAATCTGCACTGGTATATGGATGTATTTTACTGTGAAATCTAATCCTAGTTTAATATGCTCAGGATAGTTTCGTGCTATCAAAGCTGAGGCTATGCCAATTACAACGCAGAAAGGGACTACAAGTGTCTTTGTATCCTTCAATTTAAAAATTTGAGCTGTTCCTAGCACAGATACGTAAGTAAGTACGCTGATTTTAAAGAAGGCAGCATAAATCATAAGTATCACTAGTAATATGTCAAACCTATTTATAAAACCTCCAAATCTAATTAGACGCATTGCCACTATATGAGGAAATATACTTAACGCTGCATATTGTGCTCCTAACGACACAATGAACATTACGTTTACTAGACTCAAGATTATTCCTTCTACTATAATGGATAAGTAGGCTGCACTTTTTACTTTTTCGGGTTGATTTACGTAAGGATATAACATAGTAAATGTGATTGTTTCACCATAAGGAAACGTTATTAATGGCCACCCTTTTTTTATTATATCTATTAGCCCATCTTCAGCTATAGGTAAAAGATTTTTAAAATCAATAGCGTGAGGAGTAATCATTAGAAAAGTGCTTTCTATAACAAGAGACAAAGCAAAAACAATTATTATCACACCTGCCATTCTTGCCACATTTTCAAAACCTTTATAAATACCATATGTAACTATAGACATAATACATATGTAAATTACGTAGGGTGGCATATATGCAATGACATCAGTAAGTAAGAGTTCAACAAAATCTCTTAAATCTCTTGCAGCTATATAGGCAAAGTATAATATGTAAACTACACTAAGTATAGTCCCTATGAATTTTCCTAGAATTTTAGGCATATAGCTTACTATAGTATCTTTAGGATATTTTTTAAAAAGGTATAAGTATATACACTGTAAAGCAATACTGGGCAAAATATAAACTAATATGCCAATCCAAACATTCTGCTTAAGTTCAGGTGTAAGGAAATACAAGGAAGCAGTAGCATAAGGAAGCATTACCATAAGGCTAAATAATTGATATACTGATATTTTAATCTTCACGTTTTCCTCCTGCTATTTAACTGTTCTATTTAGACTTCCTGGCCTTTTTATGCTGGAATGTACAGTCACATTCACTTTACAGTCAGGGAACTCTTCATCCCACTTATCCTTAATTTTTTTCCATTCTTTTGGGTACCTTCTATAAATCACTTGCCCAAAGCCAAAAATATCTTCCCTAAGATTTTTCTGTGCAGCATTCACTGCTTGTTCTACTTCATATTTTATTACCTTATTTTGAGCTTCATTAAGTTCGTCAATTATATTTGGATTTTTCATTATGTCTAAATCTGCTGTCATCTCTCTTATATTAGATCTGTTTTTTATATCTATTTGTATTACTATATCGTCTTTTCTTAATAGGGGCGTTATCTTCGCAGAGGAATCTAAAACAATGGTGGTTATGTTCCCATATTTAATATCACCTAAAACAACAGCACCATTTCGTATTCTCCCTACTACCCATTCAAGTCCCCTTGTTTCCTTTTCATTCATATATCCTGCTAATTTATCCTTATTAAATACAGCTGTACCTTCAATTTTGAAAGAATTTTCATTGAGTAAATCATTGGTGTTTCTACTTATAACTGCTACAACTGGTGCACTACTTTTACTTAAAAGAGCTTTAGTAATATCTAAATTGGTGCTATAGGGAGCATATCCTATTTTATCCTGCTGAGTTAATATATCTTCTATAGCACTAGGTGGCAAAGGGTTCTCAGTGGTTTCTATTTTCATTATTTCTAGAGCTGTTCCTTTTGCTATTATTACGGGAACATTTGGCCTCATTTGATACAATCTTTGAGAAAAGTCTAAAATATTATATATGCTTTTTCCAGCAGTCTCTTCCCCGATAATAATTACTTTATTATGCGAAAATCTTATCTCTTTACCAAGTTGCTTATTTAATTTGTTTACTGCTTGAAGTATTGTATCACCAGTTTCAACATATACCGCTGATGATGTACTATCTTTACTTCCTTTTTGCATTGCTGATCCTGAAGACTTTTGTGAGGAACCTTCGGATAGTGTTCTTATACTTACTATGTACTTTCCGTCCGGTGCAGAGTCTATCCCTATTGCCATTACTTTAGCTAGGTTCACCATTTCAACCTTTTGCTCACAACCTATAGTAAGTGAAGCAAGTACAATAATCCAAATTATACCTAATAGTCTTTTTTTCATGATTTTCACATCCATGTAAGAATCTATATTACTAATTTTTGTTAGTTTTATGCTTTCGAATTGAGTGTGCCCATGTCATTATTTTAGGTCTATTTTTCATATCTGGCATTGGTGACCTTATTACAGCATCGTCTAACTCATCTTTTACCATTGGCATTATTGGAGCCATATATGGTACACCAAAAGAGCGTTTTGATGTAAAGTTTATTAAAAGTGCTATCATTCCACAGTTCAATCCTAGTAAACCTAGCGTACCACCTAAAAGGACAAATATATAACGCGGTACTAAAATAGACATATACATTTCAGGGTATCCTAGTGTAAAAGATGATATACCAGTAAATGCTACTACAATCACAATTAACTCGCTTACTAATCCTGCGCTAACAGCAGCCTCACCGAGAACTAGAGCACCCACTATGCTAATTGCCTGCCCTAAAGCCCTTGGCATTCTGAGCCCGGCTTCTCTTAGAGCATCAAAGGCGAAAACCATTACTAGTGTCTCAAGTAATGTTGGAAAAGGAACATTACTGCGGCCTTTGATTACTGTTATCAGCAGAGCTGTTGGAAGCAGCTCTTGATGAAAGGTTATAATTGCAACATAAAATCCAGGAAGTAAAATAGATACAAGAAAAAGAAAGTATCTAATCCATCTGTTAAATGTTGTTGGAATGTATCTTATATAGTAATCTTCGCCTACTTGTAAAAATTCCATGAAAACCGCTGGAACTGTTATAGCAGATGGTGAACCATCTGTAATAATTGCAACTCTTCCTTCTAACAATTTGCTTATAACCGTATCTGGCTTTTCTGTTATAAATGCTGTTGGAAACATACTTTTACGAGCATCACCAATAAACTCCTGAAGGTCATTACTATCATAAATAGCATCTGTTCTTATTTTTTTTATTCTAGTTCGAACTTCATTTACTATCTTGTCATTAGCTATATTTTCTAAATAAATAATTATGATGTCAGTTTGAGTATTAGTTCCTACCTTGATTCGCTCTGTTTTTAAGTATTTATTTTTCATCCGTTTCCTTATCAATGCTAAGTTAATAGCTATTGATTCATTTAATGATTCTTTTGGACCTCGCAAACTTAACTCTGTATCTGATTTTTCTACAGACCTGTTTGGTGGGTTTTTGAGAGTAACTGTTATACTTCTGCTTATTCCGTTAACAAATAATATTAAATTACCTTGTAATATGGAATCAATAACTTTATCCATATCATTATAAGTGTCTTCTTTCCCTACTCCCAATAATCCCTCGTAGTAATTAATGTTATTGAAATCAGCATTTTCCGCAAATTGATATTTGATAAGTCTCTCTATTACACATTCTTCTACCAGTTCTATTGGAGTTAAATTTGCAATATAAATTATAAATGCAGGATACTGTGGGTTACTAGCAATGTTTATTTCTCTTATAATTACATCTACACAATTATTAAAGATTTTGTTCAAAAAGCTCTTGTTTGCGTTTAATTCTTTTGATACATATACAGTTTGTTTTTGTATTGCCTTAGTACTTCTCTTATAATTATTAGAATTATTCATTTCAGAATTTTTGTCACTAATAATTTTAGCCACCTCACTTAAATCCCCGCTATTAGTATCTTTTGTATAGTATTTTCTTATCATATTAATATATACAAAAGTTTTATATCTATAAAAAGTTATTAACAATACAAATAAGTGCTATCAGCCTAATCTTTAAGCTGATAGCACTTTTAATCAAGTTTAAAAGGTGTTTTTATTTTCTAACTTTAGTATTATACAGATTTCATTGAGTTCATCATGGAACCTGTTCTGAATATTTCTCCAGTGCATGCATAAAATTATCTTTCATAATAATTTCTAGTTGCCAAACGATGGTTTCTGGAGTCTCTTTCATCCCAGTGCGCACCCAATCCAAGCTTATGGCAATGAAAGCAAGGGTGTAAAAACGTGCTATAAATTCCTTGTTGTTTTTTTGAACATTCAGGTATGCTGCCAATTTGTTTACAACCTCTACCAGCATAGGATAAAGCCAATTATACGTAAAGGTTTCTAGGTATTCACGGCTGATAGAACGGTAGGTGTTAACAACCAGCGGTTTATTGTTCAGCATCCAATTCAGAATCAACTGAAAACCCTGTTGCCAGGTATCAATATCGCGGTTGTTTTCTAAGAGTGAAGCGGCTTCATTAAGATAGATCCATTCAAGAAGGCTGTAAATATCATTGAAATGATAATAGAACGCCTGACGCGATGTACCGCAGTCCTGAACTATATGTGTAACTGTAATGTTTTCCAATGTCTTTGTCTCTAGCATTTTTTTCAAGGAATCCGCAAAGGCATACTTGGCTGTTTTCAGCATCCGGCTCATCTCCGTCCTTTTTATTACCATATTATACCACTGTTTTGCTTTTGATAAAAGGCTAAAATTTATCATTTGTTTATCAGCTTTACATAGTGCCAAAGGTGTAAAGATTTTTTACAGCTGTGACATTCTGTAAATTTTACTGCCGCATCCCCATAGTTATAATGATGATATATCAAATAATTTGTGACAATAAAAGCATGAAAAAAGAAGGGGATGTGTATATGAATATTTACAAGACCATGTATCATGCCAAAAAACCACAGGGAATCGAAAATCAAAGGGCATATATCGTTGGAGGAGGTATTGCTGGACTCGCAACTGCTGCGTTCCTCGTTGATGATGCTGGTATGCCTGGGGAAAACATCACTATTTTGGAACGCCACAGCGACGTGGGTGGATGCTGCGACGGTATCCGCGGTGAATTCGGTTACCTTTGCCGTGCTGAACGTGAGCTGGAACAGTATATGGAGTGTATTTGGTACCTCTACAGTAAAATTCCTTCTCTAGAAAACCAGGGACGCACCGTTCTTGACGACATCGTGGATTTCAATCGCGACGAGCCCATCCATTCAGAAGCCCGTGTACTAACGAAAAATGGAGAAATTTACGACAAGGTACATGATTACAAGTTGGAACCACAGGACATGAAAACTATGATGCGTTTTATGGAACTGCCAGAATCAGAACTTGAGGATAAGGCTATTGAGGACTTCTTTGGTGAATCCTTTTTCCACAGCAGCCTGTGGTTATGTTTTCACAGCTGCCTAGCCTTTAAAACCTATCATAGTGCTTTGGAATGTCGACGATATTTCCAGCGCTTTGCAATGGTGACCCGTAATGAATATTTGGAGGGGATTATTCACACAAAATACAACGAATATGATGCCATGATTAAGCCTCTTATGACCTGGTTAAGCCAGAAGGGTGTGAAGACTGCCTATGGCTGTGCAGTATACGATCTTGATATGGATGCAGCCTGCAACACGGTGAAAGCCATTCTTCTCAGACAAAATGGAAATAAACAGGTCATAGAGGTTAGTGAGCGGGATCTAGTTTTTGTTACTAATGGTTCGCTAACAACAAACTGTGCTTTTGGGGATAATCACACTGTGGCCACAACCAATCGTGATACAGAAGATCTCAGCCTATTCACGCTATGGCAGAATCTTGCTAAAAAAGATAGAAAATTTGGTAATCCAGATAAGTTCCTTGGAAAAATTGATAAGACAAAGTGGATATCATTCTTCCCTACCATCAAGGGTTATCCACAGTTTGTAGAGAGACTTGAGAGGATTACAGGCAGTAAAGCAGGCACCGGCGGTGCCATTACCCTCAGGGATTCAAGCTGGGATATTTCCTTTGTACTCCATCACAAGCCATTCTTCCCTGATCAGGCGGAGGATGAAGATGTGCTTTGGGCAGATGGTCTCTATGGTGAGCACATTGGTGACTATATTAAAAAACCTATGGCTGAGTGCACAGGTGATGAGATTATGACCGAGTTCCTGTATCAGCTCAATATGCTGGATATGAAAGACGAACTTCTCAAGCATACTTATGTATCCACCTGCATGATGCCCTATGTAACCTCACAGTTTATGCCGCGCAAAGTCTCTGACCGCCCGAAATGCGTGCCGGACGGCTGCACAAATCTAGGTTTTCTAGGACAGTTTGTTGAGGTCAAGGACGACGTTGTGTTTACAGTTGAAATGTCGGTACGTACAGGTATGGAAGCAGTATACACACTGACTGGTCTTGAGAAGGATGTGCTAGAAGTATATCCTTCACGTTATGACATCCGTTATATGGTAGAACGTATCAAACGATTTAAAGGCATTGAGGGGCCAATTACTGTGAATGATCTTCCAGCTATAAACCCACTAAAGATCAATGAAATGAAGAAAGCTCTAGTGTCAATGGTTAACTCCATCCCTCCGTATTATTCAATGTATCTGGGACGTGACAAAACAGTACCGCTGAAGAAGTATGTTTTGCATCCAGAAGCACCAAAAACAGACAAATGGTAAAAGCTTAAGGCGGAACCCGACAGGGTTCCGTTTACTTATCTTTCTTTTTTGACATTTTATATTTTTGATAAAGGATATCTTTTAAAACCAAAACAGTATCCTGATCATTGAAATCAAATTCCTTTTTAAACTCATCATATAAATTTGATATTTTTTCTGAGTAGTTATTTATTCCTTGAATACTTTGATATGAAGCTAAGATAGGATATTTTTTACTCCATGCACTGGTCCAGTCGATTTCATCAACTATCATTTCAATACTAGTAACATCACCACTAATATCACTTCCACTTATAAGGTAATCATAGCTAACATTGTATAGCTGACTTAATAATTTTGCTTTTATCAGTTCAGGAACAGTTTGATTTGTTTCCCATTTACTTATTGTTTGTCTTGATACACCTAATTTTTCTGCAACTTCTTCTTGGGATAAACCAGACTTTTTGCGTAAGGATATTAATTTATCACCTAATGCCATAATAGTCACCAGCCTTTATATTATTCAAGTTAACTTGTAAATATAGTATACTAAATATATATATTGGATACTATCAAGCAAAAGTGGAAGAATGTCAACTAAAGTTAACATTCTAATATTATTTCATATATAAAATGCTAAAGACTGTGAATTTAACAAATAGTTTAACTTTAGTTTTAAAATGTTTAATAATTAGTTTGTATAATTTTATTGTGGGATTGTTTTGTATTGGAGACATGCTTGTATTATTTCAAAGGTTTAAAATATATGAAGTAGAGTTATCTTTTATTAGGTATAAGTTAAAGGAGAAAAAACAAATGGAAGTAAATACTACAATGGATGTAGAACAGTTAAAAGGTTTAAGGACAGAATTGACTAGATTTATGATGAACTATAAGTTTGGATTAGATGAAGTCAGTACAAAGGTTAACATTTTAAAACAGGAATTTGAACGTATACATGAATATAACCCAATTGAGCACGTTGAATCTAGGATAAAGTCACCACAAAGTATTATGAATAAGATTTATAGAAAGGGATATGAATTTTCATTACCTTCAATAAAAGAAAATATTCAGGACATAACTGGTATTCGTATAGTATGCTCATTTATTTCAGATATTTATAAATTAAGTGACATGCTGACAAACCAGGATGACATTACCGTAATTAAATACAAGGACTACATAAAAAATCCTAAGTCTAATGGATATAAAAGCTTACACTTAGTATTACAGGTTCCTGTTTTTATGTCAGATAGGGTTGAGAATGTGTGTGTGGAAGTCCAAATTCGTACCATTGCAATGGATTTTTGGGCAAGCCTAGAACATAAGATTTTCTATAAATATGATAAAAAAGTTCCACAAAGACTGCTAGATGAACTTAAAAATGCTGCAGAATCAGCTGCAGAACTAGACAGTAAAATGGAGAATATAAGTATTCAGATGAACAAGTTTAAAAAAGCAGCTATTTCTACCGACGAGATAAAAAAAATATCTATTAATAATGAAGAGTTTTATTTTCCTGAAGAATTTTGGCAGATATAAATAAAGATATAAAAACAAAGAACTCAGGCAGCTAAATAGATAGCATTGCCTGAGTTTATTTTAGTAGGAGTTTTCACATTTATATTTCAAAAGGTCATGGGGTAAAAGAGAGGTATAACACTATAAGTATGTCTATTTGGCAAATTGTTTCATATAGGCTACAATTAAGTCGTCTAAATATTGACTCACTGCTAGTCTTTCTTCACTATTTTTGATTTCTTCTGTGGTAATACAGAGTTCATCCAGAATTTCTCGTATTTCGTTTATAGATTTTTTTAGACTTTCTATATCAAGTGAATCTATGTATATATTACCCATAATTCCCCTCCTCAATTTCTCATGAAACAAAAATAATTATTATTTACTCAGTTATCATTGTTATTTATAATGTACTAAGTATCGCTAATATATTAGTGTATATAAAGCAAAACTACTATTACCCAATTGTTTTATTTCTTCCTAATAACTTTGCTCTAAGTAAGTTTTTACTAACATTATTTATGAATTCCTTTGCATCCATCTTGCTGTTATCAATACTATACACTCCAAAGCTGGCAGTAACTTTAATATCTGTATCATGGCATTTAAAACTTTCGTTTTCTAGGGAAATCCTTAAATTCTCAGCTAAGTTATAGGCTTTATCTAAGTCGGTGTTATTCAGTACTATTAAGAACTCTTCGCCGCCATATCTTGCAGCCCAATGATTATTATTTAAATGTTTTGTAGCAAGAGTTGAAAAGTCCTTTAAAATGCTATCTCCAATTGGATATCCATGATCTGTATTTATTTTTTCTAAATGATCAATATCGGCCATAATAATGGAAAGTGGCTTTCCGCTGGAAAATGCGTTGTTTATATCTACAGGAAGGCGTTCATTAATGTAGGATTTATTATAAATGCCAGTGAACTCATCTATTACTATTTTTTCATTTAATTTATTTATTAATGAATCTATTTGTTTTCTATAACTTTCTCTTATAGTAGTTGAAGAAGATTTTGTAATATCTTTTATCAATTCTAAAACTAATTTTTTAGAGTTGTAATTAATTGGAAGTGCAATAACAGAATAGATAGTATTAGAATCAACTGCTTCTTCTATTTTTATAAAGGAAGTATTCTCTATGTATGACCGCATAGCAATACAATTATTGCAAAAGGTCTTTCGGTTTAGAATACTGTAACATGGTTTGTCCATTGTTGCGCCATGGTCAACAACAATACACTTATTAATTGGATCTACAATTCTTAAGATATCATATATACCTTTCAAGCTAGATAGGCTAGCAGTGAGTTCATGTAAGTTATCCAATGATTCCACTCTCCTTTTTATTTTTAATGCCTTTCAAGAAAATAAAGTGTATTTATATGCAACATAATTTGGAAACAATGTATTTATATGCAATATGGTATATTATTATTATATAATATATTACCAAATATTACAAGGAATTTATAAAATATTCACAATATTCGTTAAATTATAATAATGCATTTTCAAAGGGTGGATTTTATAGTTTAATGTATTAGATAAATAAAAATGCTAAACAATATAAATGGTGAGAATAATATGAAACTTATGATGATTTAGTTTTTGTAATAAGTTACAAAAGGATTTTCAAAACTTGATTTATTCTATTAAATAGTCTAAAATTGCAGGTAGTGGAAAAATTTATTTCATTTTTAATAGTTTATTAAAATATTTTATAGATTTTAAAATATTAGGAGGTAAATAAGGATGGCTAAGGCTCTAAGTTTAGACTTATCAAAAACTACACCGTTTTTAAAAGAACATGAAATTAAATATTTTCAACCAATGATTTCAGAGGCTCACAAAATGCTTCATGAAAAAACTGGTGCAGGAAGCGATTTTTTAGGATGGGTGGATCTTCCTGTAGCATATGATAAAGATGAATTTGCAAGAATAAAAAAAGCTGCTGAAAAAATTCAAGGGGATTCAGAGGCACTTATAGTAATAGGAATAGGCGGCTCATACCTTGGTGCAAGAGCAGCAATTGAAATGCTTTCTCACAGCTTTTACAACACATTGCCTAAAGGTAAGAGAAAGACTCCAGCAATATTCTATGTTGGAAACAATATAAGCTCTACTTATATGACAGATTTATTAGAAGCAATAGAAGGAATGGATATATCAGTTAATGTTATATCAAAATCAGGAACCACTACAGAGCCTGCTATAGCTTTTAGAATATTTAAAGATTATATGGAAAAGAAGTATGGAAAAGAGGGCGCTAAAAGCAGAATTTATGCTACTACAGATAAAGCAAGAGGAGCATTAAAATCTTTAGCTGATTCAGAAGGCTATGAAACCTTCGTCATTCCAGATGATGTTGGAGGTAGATATTCCGTTCTAACAGCAGTAGGACTTCTTCCTATAGCAGCAGCAGGAATAAATATAGATGAGATGATGCAGGGAGCTGCAGACGCAAGAGAGGCATATAGTGCTGAGGATATGAGCAAAAATGATGCTTACAAATATGCAGCTGCTAGAAATGCTCTTCTTAGAAAAGGAAAGGTTACAGAAATACTAGTTAATTACGAACCTGCTATTCATTATTTTGGTGAGTGGTGGAAACAACTTTATGGAGAAAGCGAAGGAAAAGATCATAAGGGTATTTTCCCAGCGGCAGTAGATTTTTCTACAGACCTTCATTCAATGGGACAATACATTCAAGAAGGTTTAAGAAATATATTTGAAACAGTTATAAATGTTGAAACTCCAAGAAAGAGCATAACAATTGAAAAAAGCGCTGAAAATATAGATGGGTTAAACTTTCTTGCAGGTCAGACCATGGATTTTGTAAATAAAAAGGCCTTTCAAGGTACTGTTCTAGCTCATAATGATGGAGAAGTTCCAAATATAATAATTAATGTTCCAGAACTAACTCCATATAACTTTGGATATGCAGTTTATTTCTTTGAAAAAGCGTGTGGAATCAGTGGATATTTAAATGGAGTAAATCCTTTCGACCAACCAGGGGTTGAAGCATATAAAAAGAATATGTTTGCACTTTTGGGAAAGCCTGGCTTTGAAGAAATGAAGGCTGAACTAGAAAAGAGACTATAATAGATGAGAATTATAGTTGATGCAGATGCCTGCCCGGGCAGGCAGATTATTGAGGATTTAGGTAAAGAATATGGTTTGGAAGTAATAATGTACTGTGATATAAACCATGCTTTATTTAGTGATTACAGCTCAATAAGATATATGGACAGTGGCTTTCAAAGTGTAGATATGGCTATTGCAAATGAAGCTAGAGTAAATGACATTGTAGTAACTCAAGACTTTGGAGTTGCTGCTATGGTACTTGGTAAAAAAGCTCATGCTATTGGCCCAAAGGGTTTTGTATACACTAATGAGAATATAGATAAACTTCTTTTTGAAAGACATATTGCCCAAAAGATAAGAAGAAGCGGAGGTAAAACCTCAAATCCCAAAAAAAGAACAAGAGAAGACGATGAAAGATTGCATAAAAATTTAGAAAAATTAATAGTATGTAATAAGAAATAGCATTACTATAATTTGACTTAAAATAGGCCAATATTAATTTAAGGCATAGAGCGGCAATGGCTCTATGCCTTTTTGTCAGTAATTATAATAATGATACTTATAATTTATTTTAATTGTGAAATAAATTAAAGCTTAAGCCTTCAACTTCTACTGAATCAGTTTCTAAAATCCTTAATGTTTCAGTGCCGGCAATATATTTATCAGATGTTACATTCCACTTAGCAAATGGAATATTTAACTTAACATTGTTTTTATTTGCATTAAAAATGACCAAAATATTATCCCATGAATCATTGTTTGCATAGCCACTTAAGGTGAAGGCAATAACATTATTAGGAACATTTTCAATAAAGCTCAGGTGAGCTTTCACACCTTCAGTATTAGGAAGCCTAAAGGCAGGATGTTGTTTTCTTATGTTAATGAGACCTTTATAATAGTTAAATACGTCATAAAACTCAGCTTTTCTAAGCCAATTTATATTATTTATTTCATCAGGACTATTATAGCTATTTTCAATTCCGTTCTTTGTTCTGCAAAACTCCACTCCAGAGTGAAGAAAGGGAATACCTTGGCTCATTAGCACAACTGCATTTGCTAGTTTATGCATGGATTTTTTATCCTCAAAATTATCCTGTGGATTACTACACTGAAGCTTATCCCATAAAGTATTGTTATCATGAGCAGACACATAATTCACTGATTGTGAAGGAGTAATGAATAAGCCTTTATATTTTTCACTATAATTTATAAAACCAGTAATACATTTTTTTATTGTTTGTTCTTGCCCTTGTTTTCCGCTAATAAAGCCCTTATCCTCCTTTGAAAAAACACTTCCTTTTACTCCATCTCTTATACTATCATTAAAATGTCCAATGGAAGGGAACTTATATGAATTAAACATATTGGCTTTTAGGTCCTCTGAAAGCTCAGTATTCATATACCAGCCTTCACCGTAGAGCATTAAAGGCCTCCTCAAGCTGTTGAGAGCTTCTCTAATTTTATTCATTGAATTCACATCTAAAAGCCCCATTAAATCAAAGCGAAGTCCATCAAGATTATATTCATTAACCCAATATAGCGCTGAATCAACTATAAATTTTGCTGCCATAGGCTGTTCAGAGGCTATATCATTGCCGCAGCCACTTCCATCTGAACGTTTACCAGAATTATCGTATCTAAAATAGTATCCAGGAAATATTTTTTCAAAGCTATTTTCAGTATTGTGATAAACATGATTATATACCATGTCCATTACTACACATAATCCATTTTTATGAAGGGTTTTTATTAGTTCTTTTAATTCATAAATTCTACAGGTTGGGTTATAAGGATTAGTGCTGTAGCTTCCTTCTGGTGCATTAAGATTCTGAGGATCATAGCCCCAGTTATATTTTTCAGGATTTTTTTCATCTACACTCATATAACTGAAGTCAAAAATAGGCATCAGTTGAACATGGGTTATGCCCAATTCTTTAATGTGATTGAGTCCAGTGGATAAGCCATCTGGAGAAAAAGTATTCTCCTCAGCTAAACCTAAATATTTACCTTTATTTTTTACTCCACTAGTCTTACTGCCAGTTATATCGCGTATACTTACTTCATAGAGTATAGCATCGGTATAGTTTTTTATCTTTGGAGCAGGAGTATTATAAAAATCGACTGGAGTAGTTTCGTCCATATCAATAATTGCAGCTCTTAAGCCGTTAATACCAACTGCTTTAGCATAAGGATCAACTGCTTCATATTTTTCATTTAATATAACTATTTTATAAGTATAATAGAACCCTTTTAAATCCCCCTGTACCGATACATCCCACAAGCCATTATTATCGTTCATCTCAATTGCTCTAGGAGCTTCGAGGTCATCACCAGTAGAATATAAAAGCAAGGTTATGGAAGATGCAGGTGGAGACCAAACTTTAAAAGTTGTATAATTTTTATAATAGAAGCAGCCTAAAGCTTCATTAGTGAAATATTTGTTGTTGAATTCTTGGCTTTTGTATAATTGCAAGTAACTGCATATAGATGGGTTACCATCATAAAGAAGAGTACAAGGGTTCTTAATATTTATATTACGTTCTGTTTCTAATAAGATAGAGTCTTCTGTAATAGAATAATTTTTTACAGGAAGTGAGTTAGTGCCGTTAAGTACAGTTAATTTTTCTATGGCAAAGTCCGGCAGACTGATTACTTTAATTTTTATACTATTAAAATTAATAATATTTGCTTGTAGTATAAACATGTTACCCTCCTATCAGATAATTTATATCAACTATAAACTGTTATGTTTATAATATCTTTTTTAGCTTACATTTCAAATTATACCATTTTTCTATATGCTGTATTATTATATTATGAATTTTAAGAATAAAATGCAAATATGGCTATAACAGAATATGGAATTGTAGTATAATATAATCTAAGGCATATTATAAACAGGGGATGAGTAGTAGTGAATGAAATAACTGTAGTGTTTAATTTAGAAAGTCCGCAAGAAAAAGAGAAAAATATATTAATAAGTATTGGTGATAGACCAGAAGAAAACTTATTGTTTAAATTTATAATTGGTTGTGATGGTACATGGGAAACTCTTAGAGAGTTTGGCTTTGAAGAAACTGTTGAATGGATGCCTAAAGAAGAGGGTAAATACATAATAATGGTTCAGGCTAAAAGAAAAGATAGCACTAAACCATTTGATTATGTAACTAGACTAGATTATATTATTGGAAAAGTAGAAGAAAAAATTATTAGTAATGTTAATTTGGACAAGCAGCTATTGGATTTGGGAGATAAACTTAAGGTGTCAGTGGATGTAAAAAAGATGCCTGTAATGTATAGATATTGGATTAGAGAAAATGATAACTGGGAATTGGCCAAAGATTATTCCGCAGATAATACTCTGATTTGGAGTGTGAAAAGCACTGGCAAACAGGAAGTGCTAGTAGAATGTAAAACCTTGGATTCTAAAAATAAATATGATGATTTTGAAAAGGTTCAGTTTGAGGTTAAGTCTGTTAAAAAGCTTGAAATTACTAATTTTAAATGTCTTACAGAGGAAATGCTAGTAGGATCTGAACTTGTATTCCAAGTAGATGCAGCTTATCAAGACAACAGAATGATACTATATAAATTTATTAAAATTTATTCTGATGGAAGAATAAAATGCCTTCAGGATTATTCCACAAAGAGGATTGTAGAATATATTGAAAAAAAAGATGGAGATTATAGGTTGCTTTGTATGGCTAGGGACATGTATTCTCAAAATGAGTATGATGATAGAGCAGTAATAAATTATACAGTTAAGCCATATAGGGAAGTATGTATTCAAAGTTTTACTAGTGATTTAAGTTCTCCTCAGATAAGTTCTACAAATGTTACTTTAAAGACTATTGTAAAGGGTGGAAGAGAACTATTATATAGATATATAATAGATGGAAATGAAGGGGAAGATTCAGGCTATATAAAAAATGATACTTACCTATGGAAAACAAAAAAACCTGGTGAATATAAAATTATAGTCTGGGTAAAGGACTCAAGTTCTAAAGAAAATTACGAAGCTTCTAGTACAATGAATTTTACAATAGATGAGCTTAATAGAGAGCCAGCTAAGATACAAGATATAATTTTAGATAAAGACAATAAGCTGGTAAAAAATGATACAGTTAATATTAAGGTTATTGCTCATGGTGGAACTGAGCTTAGGTATAGCTTTCATGTGTTCAAAGATGGTGCTGAAGTTGAGAAGATTGACTATGGAAGCTGCTGCTGGGTAAATTTTACTCCTGAAGAAGGCGGGAACTATGAGATTGAAGCTAGAGTAAAGGATAAATACTCTAAGCGAAATTATGATAGCCATTATGTAATTAATTTAGAAGTGTATGATTTTATGCCTGCACGCATAGATCATATTCTACTACCAACAAAAGAGTACTATGTAGTAGGAGATAATATTTCTTATAGTATTATTACACTAAATACAAAGAAAATTTTAATGAGATATGTAATGTATATAAATGGACACCAAGTGGAGGATACTGGATATGTTAAACATAAAAAGTATGCACTTACTCCAAAGTGCAGCGGTGTTTACTCCTTTCAGATATATGCAAAAAATGTAGATAGTACAAAGGATTTTGATTGCAGAAGAGATATTAAGATTATAGTCCATGAGGCTTTACCTGTTACAAATACCAGACTTCAATTTGACAGAACTAAAATAAACATAAATGAAACTTTAACTGTCACTGCAGCTAGTGAGGGAGGTAAAGAAGTAAAATATGAATTTTATCTAATGGAAAGAGGAGATTGGTGCCTTGTGCAGAGGTACAGCAGAAAAAACTATTATAGTTTTATACCATTTTCCACGGGAAACTATAAAATTCTCGTACTTAGTAAAAGTGAACATAAGAGGTCTGCTTATGAGGACTATGCAATGATGGAGTTTAATGTAGAGTAAACAATGGAATTTAAAAAATAAATTGCCATTGAAAAGTTATATATTTTCTAGGATAATATTATATAGGTAAGAAGTAAGAAGTAATCTATTTATATGTAGGAGTGTGGGTGATATTTTGAAGATAGATAACAGTACAAGTGCAGAAAAACTTATTCAATTTCAGCTCATGACGCAAATTCTTAAGTCTGTATCTGGTGAATCAGGTGCCTTTGAAATGGTTTTACAGAATTTAATGCAGTCAGCCGCTGAAGGTAAGGGGGATCTTAGTTCCTTGGGACTCGGTGAAGAGGACTTAAGCAAGCTTGGATATGGCGGTGGACAATCCCTAGAAGGCATTGTAAGCAATATAAAATCTGATTTTAATAATAGCCTTAGCAGTGGCAACATTACTATTGATGAAGCTGCTGAAAAAGCCGCTGAAAAATACGGAGTAGACAAGGAATTAATAATGGCAGTAATTAAACAGGAGTCAGATTTTAATCCTACATCCACTTCTGGAGCAGGGGCTATGGGCCTTATGCAGCTTATGCCTGGTACTGCTGAATCTTTAGGAGTAAAAAATCCTTATGATGTTCAGCAGAATGTAGAGGGCGGTACAAAATATTTAAAACAACTGCTAGATATGTATGGAAATTCAAAAGAATTAGCTCTTGCAGCATATAATGCTGGTCCAGGGGCCGTGGCTAAGTATAACGGCATACCTAAGTACAAAGAAACTCAAGATTATGTTAAAAAAGTTATGGGTTACTACAAGAATAATATAGGATAAAAGTAAGAAGTGTTTTTAGAAGAATAATATAGTATACTAATTGACAGCCTGAGCAAGGCTGTTTTTATTTTGTTTTAAAGGTTATAATAATCATGGAATATTTTGTGTAGAGAGAGGGAAATAAATGGAGAGATTAGATAAAGTGTTGTCAAACCTTGGATATGGAACAAGAAAAGAAATAAAAGTTTTAGCGAGGTCTGGAGAAGTAGAAGTAGATGGTAAGGTTATAAAAGATAGCTCCTTTCAAGTAGATCCTGAAAAAGCTGTAATTAAAGTTTCAGGTGAGACTATAGCTTATAGAAAATATATATATTTAATGATGAATAAACCAGATGGAGTAGTTTCTGCAACCTTTGATAATAGAGATGAAACTGTTATTGATTTGTTAGAACCGGAATATCAAACATTTGAGCCTTTTCCAGTGGGAAGGCTTGACAAAGATACTGTAGGACTTTTACTTATAACCAATGATGGAGATTTGAACCACAAGCTAATATCACCTAAATGGCATGTTGACAAAGTTTATTATGCAGAGATTGATAAGCCGGTTGATGAAAGTGATATAAAGGCCTTTGAAGCTGGAGTAGAACTTGACGATGGCTATAAGTGTATGCCTGCTAGGTTAGAAATTATTAATTCCAGTGAACATGGTGCTGAGGTTTACGTAACTATTCAAGAAGGAAAATTTCATCAAGTAAAAAGAATGTTTAATAGTGTGAATAAGAATGTTGTATATTTAAAAAGAATAAAATTTGGCGCATTATCCCTCGATAGTAATTTACAAGAAGGAGAAAGTCGGGAATTGTCGAATGAGGAATTGATACTTTTGAAGCAAATTTAATATTATTATAAACAAACAAGAAAGTGTATATACAGGTGAAAATATGAATAGATTATAGTCATATTAATATATTATTTACAATTTAATTTGCAAAAATACTTGCATTTTAATTAGAAATTTAATATAATAATCTTGCAAGGATAAATAAAAAGATAAATAGCCCCCTTTTTATTTATTAAAAACAGCCTCGCCCCAAAGGCTGTTTTTCGTTTTTTTGTCATTTTTAGAAGTTCGACAAAATTTGATGTTGCTTTATCTCGAAAAATAAATTATTTATATAGAATTATATATAAAAAAAGCAGAGATTTTTTCTCTGCTTTATTCATAGGATACTTTGGCTTCAACATATTTAAATACTGTAGTGAATACTGTAGTCATGGTTAAATAGAGTATAGCTGCTATAAAAAATATCTCTAATGGTTTAAAAGTGGTACTAACCATTTGCTGTGCAGTTCTCATCAAGTCTACCATAGCAATAGTAGAAACAAGAGAAGTATCTTTAATAAGTGCAATAAATTCATTAGTCATAGAAGGAATCATTCTTTTATAGCTTTGAGGTAATATTATTATAAATACTGTTTGCCAATAATTCATTCCTTCAGTTGCTGCTGCTTCCCATTGGCATTTGTCTATAGATTCAATAGCACCTCTTATAACTTCTGCGATATAGGCTGAGATATTTAAGGTCAATCCTATAACTGCTGCCGTAAATGGTTCAAGTTTAATTCCTATTTGAGGAAGACCATAATATATTACAAATAATTGCATAAGTAAAGGTGTGCCTCTGAAGAACCAAGTATAAAAGCTGCCGATAGCTTTGAAAACATTATTTTTGCTTATTTTTGTAAAGGTTATAAGCAGTCCTAATATGCTTCCTAATATCATTGAAATGAATGTAAGTTCTACTGTTATAAGACTTCCCTTTAAAAGTACAGGAAAGAAGTTTTTAATAATACTTATATCCATAAATTCGCCTCCTTTCAGTAATCGCACTGAGAAACTTGCCATAAATAATTTCATGGCAAGTTATAGATTTAAGGTCATCTAAAGCTTTAACCTGCTCAAATCTTAAAATAGAAATTTAACATAATTATTATTTTGTAATATTTTCACCAAACCATTTCTTAGAGATGGATTCCATAGTTCCATCTTTTTGCATTTCATCTAAAACTTTATCAAATTTATCTTTTAAAACTGTGTCTTCTTTTCTAAAGCCTATTGCAATTGGTTCTTTTGAAAGGGACTGTGAAAGAACTCTATATTTATCACTGTGCTCTTTAATGTAATATCTGCCAACAAGCTCGTCTACAACAACTGCTTGAGTTCGTCCTATAGCAAGATCTTCAAGAGCCTCAGTATTTTTTTCGTATTTTTTTACTTCTTTAATAGTTCCTACTAAAGGTTTCATTGCTGCTTCACTAGTACTTCCAAGTTGGACACCTACAATTTTACCTTTTAAATCTTCTGGAACATTTATATCAGTATTGTTTTTAGAAACTACTACTATTTGATTTCCTTGCAAATAAGGCTTTGAAAATGCTATTTGCTGTTCTCTTTCGGGAGTAACACTTAAAGATGAAAGAATAATATCAAATCTTTTAGCATTTAGTGATTGAATTACTCCGTTCCAGTCAGTAGGCATAAATTCAAACTTTATATTTAACCTCTTTGATATTTCATTTGCTAAGTCTATGTCAAATCCTTGAAGATTATTAGAACTATCTCTAAATTCCATAGGTGGAAAAGAATCGTCCATACCAATAACAATTTTTTGTTGCTTGTCCGAAGGTGATTCAGACTTTTTAGTGCTGCAGCCAGATAAGCCAGCAATGAAGACTGTAGAAATTAATGTTAAAGCTATAAATTTAATTCTTTTATTTATCATTTTAAACTCTCCTTTTTTATAAATTATTAGTGACAAGATTTATTATACTTTAGTATGGTAGCGTTGTAAAGTACTAAAATAAAAAAATTATTTTATGCTGGAATATTGTACAGTAAAATGATAGAATTTATGTAGATACATTATTTGAACCAACTAAAGTTATGAGGGGTGTAATCAATGTCAAATTATAGTTCAAAATTGGAAAGCAAGCAGATGGATTTTCTCTGTGATGCTATTCTTAGTTTGGAAACAAGAGAAGATGTATACAGATTTTTTGAGGATATATGTACAATAAATGAAATAAAGGATTTAGAGCAAAGACTTCAGGTGGCGAAGATGCTGAAGCAAAAGAGAACTTATCAGGATATTGCTAGCACAACCGGTGCAAGCACTGCAACTATAAGCAGGGTAAATAGATCTCTAAACTATGGAAGCGATGGTTATAATAAAGTATTTGAAAGAATTGATTGGCATAAAGATTAAATAGGCACCACCCAAAAGGTGGTGCTTAAATTTTGTATTGAGATATTAGTTATATTTTCAAATGTTATATATAAGCATAAATATGATATAATGAAAGGTATGAATTAGAGAGAAAGATTGCTATATGCTTCAACTGAGAAGCGAGGAGGAAAGTAATGGACTTAAAAAGTTTATTAAATAAAGAACAGTATGATGCAGCAAATACTATTAATGGACCAGTACTTATTTTGGCTGGAGCAGGATCTGGGAAAACTAGAGTGCTTACTTATAGAATAGCGCATATGATACAAGATCTTGAAATTTGGCCATCACAGATATTGGCCATTACTTTTACTAATAAAGCTGCAGGAGAGATGAAGGAAAGAGTTAAGGCACTTGTTGGCGATGAAGCAAATAATATGTGGATATCAACCTTTCACTCAAGCTGTGTAAGGATATTAAGAAGAGAGATTGATAAGCTTGGTGGATATAACAAAAATTTTGTAATATATGATAGTTATGATCAAAAAACTCTTGTTAAACAGTGTATGCAAGAACTTAATGTAAATGACAAGGATATTGATGATAAAGAAATTATTAATAAAATAGGTGATGCTAAGGATAATTTTATTACTCCAGAGCAGTTCAAAAGAGACAATCAATACAATTACAGAATGAATAAAATAGCAGATGTTTATATGATGTATCAGAAAAAATTGAAGAGTAATAATGCTTTGGATTTTGATGATATAATTTTTAAGACAGTTCAGCTTTTTAAAGAACATGAGGATGTGCTTGAATTTTATCAGAGAAAATTTAAATATATTATGGTGGATGAATACCAGGATACTAACATGACTCAATATGAGTTTGTTAGATTACTAGCTGCTTCACATAAAAACATTTGCGTTGTAGGTGATGATGACCAATGTATTTACGAGTGGAGAGGTGCTAATATTAGAAATATTTTGGATTTCGAGAAGGATTATCCTAATGCTAAGGTTATTAAGCTTGAACAGAATTATAGATCTAAGGGAAATATACTAGATGCAGCCAATTATGTTATAAAAAATAACATTGAAAGAAAAGATAAAGTTTTAAGAACTACCAATGAGTCTGGAGAAAAAATAAGAATCTATAGAGCACCTTCAGACATTGATGAAGGAAACTTTGTAGCAAGACAGATTAAAAATCTAATGGAAGCAGAAGACAGAAGCTTTAAGGATTTTGCTATTTTATATAGAACTAATGCTCAGTCTCGTATATTTGAAGAGAGCTTCATGAAGTTTAATATACCTTATAGACTTATAGGCGGACTTAAATTCTATGATAGAAAAGAAATAAAAGATATAATGGCATATTTAAAGCTAATTAATAATCCATTGGATGATTTAAGTCTTAGAAGAATAATAAATGTTCCAAAGAGAAGCATAGGAGATGCCACTGTAGCAAAAATTCAAGACTTTGCAAATAGTATAGATGAATGTCTATATAGTGTATTGCTTGATATAGAGACTGTACCAGGGTTAACTGCAAGAAACATGACTTGTATAAATAAATTTGTAGGTCTAATTAATAGCTTTATATTAAAAAAAGATGAGATAACGGTATCTGAGCTTATTGAGGACATACTAGAGCAGAGTGGATACCTTGAGGAACTTAAAAAATCTGGTGATATAGAAGACCAAAGTAGAATTGAAAACTTAAAAGAATTAGTTTCTGCAGCTGTTGAATTTGAGCAGAGAGCTGAGGACAAATCATTACTTTCCTTTTTAGAAGAAGTGACTTTGGTTTCTGATATAGATAACTTTGATGAGGAGGCAGATACTGTAGTTTTGATGACCTTGCATAGTGCAAAGGGACTTGAATTCCCAGTGGTATTTATGGTTGGTATGGAAAATGGAATATTTCCAGGCCAGGCATCCTTTAATAGTGACAGTGAAATGCAGGAATCAAGAAGATTATGTTACGTTGGAATAACAAGAGCAAAAGAGAAGCTGTTTATGACCTCTGCGGAAATAAGAAGAGTATTTGGTAGAACTGTGGCTTATGCATCTTCAGACTTTATAAACGAAATACCTACTCATCTTAAAGAATATGCAAACATGGCTACTAGGAGTGGATTTGGAGGGCAAAGTTCTTCTTATAATGGAGGAATTGGCAGTAAAAGCGTTATGTATAATCAAAATACTATTGGTAATGTAAAAACACCATCAAATATACAGAACACTACAAGTATGTCTTATAAGACAGCACTGGCTGGATTAAATAATTCTGGAGGAAAAAAGCTAACCCCAGAGGAAGCCACTCTAGGAAGAAAGGTTAAACATCCTAAGTTTGGAGTTGGGACTATTGTTAGTGCAAGCAAGGATGGCAGCGATGTGAAGTTGACTATAGCTTTCAATACTATGGGGATAAAAAATCTTTTGCTTAGTATAGCAAATTTAGAAGCAGTATAATTTTAGGGCACACTAAAGATGTGCTCTAAAAATACATAGAAAATTATTAATGAAATAATGAAGGAGGATTTAAAATGGAACGTGAACAAAAAATAGACAGAATTAAAGAGCTCATAGAAGAACTCAATAAATATGCCTACCAGTATTATGTTCTAGATAATCCAACTATTTCTGATAAAGAATACGATAAGAAATACGATGAACTTATATCGCTGGAAAAAGAGACAGGATTTATTCTGCCATATTCACCATCTCAAAGGGTGGGAGATGTCATTTTATCTGAGTTTCAAAAATATACTCATAAGGGGAGACTATGGAGCTTAGATAAGGCTCAATCATTGGTGGAATTAAAGGAGTGGGACATTAAAAGCAGGAAATTTGTTGAAGAATATAACAAAACTCACGAAGATAAGCTTCCTAAAGTAAGTTATGTTCTTACTAAAAAGTTTGATGGTCTTACTTTAAATTTAACCTATGATGACAGCGGAATTCTTGTAAAAGCAGCTACAAGAGGTACTGGAACCATTGGAGAGGATGTAACGGCTCAGGCAAAGACTATAAAAGCTATACCACTTAAAATAGATAATAAGCATTTGCTAGAAATACATGGTGAAGCCATTATGACTAAACAAGCATTTGATGCGTACAATAGCTCTTCAGAGGTACCTCTGAAGAATTTAAGAAATGGTGCAGCAGGAGCCCTTAGAAACTTAAATCTAAAGGAAACAGCTAAAAGAAATTTGTCAGCCTTTTTTTATGATATTGGTTATAATGAAGGTGATCCATTTAGAAGTTATATTGAAATGATGAATTTTATAAAAAGCAGTGGGTTTCCTGTAGATGACTATATGAAGGTTTGCAGTACCTATGAAGAGATGGAAAAAGAAATAGACTATATTGAAAGCATTAGAAATGACTTAAACTATGATATTGATGGTGTTGTGGTGGTAATAGATGATATGAGAACAAGGGAACTCATGGGGTATACTATAAAGTTTCCCAAATGGGCGATTGCGTTTAAATTTGAGGCACAAGAAGCTACCACTACACTATTAGATGTGGAATGGAATGTTGGTAGGAGCGGAAGAGTAACACCTACAGCAATACTTGAACCAGTAGAACTCGCCGGAGCAACTGTTAAAAGGGCTACCCTTAATAATATGGATGATATAAGCAGGAAAGGGGTTCGAATAGGAGCTCAAGTTTTTGTTAGACGTTCCAATGATGTTATACCAGAGATAATGGGAGTTTCGGAAGATTCCTTAGAGGGAACAAAAGAAATTGACCCACCTAAGAATTGTCCTTATTGTGGCAGCGAATTGGTTCAAGATGGAGTGCATTATTTTTGCGAAAATACGCTATCTTGCAAACCCCAAATGGTAAAAAGTATCGTCCATTTTGGTAGTCGAGAAGCTATGAACATTGAAGGCTTTAGCGAAAAAACTGCAGAACAGCTTTTTGAAAAGTTGGACATTAAGTCCATAGCTGATTTATACAGAATAGACAAAAATGAACTGCTTACCCTGGAAAAGTTTGGTGAAAAGAAGGCTCAAAACTTACTAGACGCTATTGAAAAGAGCAAGAATTGTGAGCTTTCATCTTTTATATATGCTCTAGGTATCCCTAATGTAGGCAAAAAAACTGCTAAAGATCTAGTAAAAAAATTTAAGACTCTAGAAAATATTATTAAGGCCAGCTTAGAGGAATTGGTTTCCATACAGGATGTTGGAGATATTGTAGCTGAAAGTGTATTAGAATTCTTTAAAGAGGAAAAAATAATTAATAGTATCGAAGAGCTGATTAGCTTAGGAGTAAAAACTCACCATGAGGAAGAGGATGTAAAGGAAAATAGCTTTTCAAATAAGACAGTTGTAGTTACAGGATCATTAGAAGGGTATAGTAGAATAGAAATTAAAGAAAAGCTTGAAGCACTTGGAGCAAAGGTATCGGGAAGCGTAAGTAAAAAAACAGATTTTGTGTTGGTTGGAAAAGAGCCTGGATCAAAATATGATAAAGCAGTGGAACTTGGAATTAAAGTCATTACAGAAGAAGAATTTAACCATATGCTTTAATTACTTACATAATATGTAAAGTGCCTTTACAAATTTAAATAATTGTATTATTATTTAAAGTGTTAAAAATTTGTCTTGCATAAGAAGCTAACATAATAAATATTAGGATTTAGATAGAACATAAGGAAAACGAGGGGCGAGAGTGATGAAAAAAACCATAAATATGCTTGGATGGGTTAGCGTTTTTATAACCATACTTGCATTAGTATGTACGATTTTAACTACATATCACTTTACGTATATTAAATATTTTAATGATTATTATACCCTACAATGGTGCTTGTTTTTTACTATGCTTATATGGGGAATTAAAACCTTTGACATAAAAGCAAGCTTAAATAATATAATGTATACTATAATTTGTATTTTGATGGCAGCAGGAACTATTTTCTTTATGTACATGAAAGTATATTAACAGTTTTAAAATACACCAGTATTTTTATATATTGGTGTATTTTTTTGCCTTTAATTCGTAGGAAAATAAATATTGCAGTTATAAATGAATATTAATAATTTAAGATAAATCATATACTTTAATGTGAACTTATTATGCTTAATGGGAGGCCTAAATGCAAAGGGTTTTCGACAGCATGTATCTTAAACTTAGAAAAGAAGAAATTGGGAAAGCAAGATTTAGATTGAAGACTATAAAGATGGATTCAGTACTACAGAATATAACCAAGAGCTGTTGGAAATTTAATTTACCTTATGAAATTTATTTAAAAACAAAAGATTGTGTAGTAATAAAACTATTGGGCTTAAGCGAATCTGTTTTAATCAAATACCATAATAGAGATTTGGTTTCAATTAGCGATATTAATATATTTATAAATGAAATAGATGAGACAAGTGCTGATAGGGGAATTTATATTACTACAGGAAGATTTAAGGTACGTAAAAAATATATTTCTTTATTAGAAAAAGAAAAGAACATTGTACTTGAAGATGGAACAAGTTTTATTATTGAGCAGTTGGGGATTCAAGGGAGGGTAGAGGAAGCATTAAAAGAAAACAGATTGAAATTTTATAAATATTTTCCTAATTAGGATTTGAAGGTTTATTTTTAATAGCAAAGGCAATAATTAAAATAATTATGTTTTACTGCAAATACTTTAAAATGGAGAAAACACATGAAAAAGTATATAAAAAAATTAACTTCAGTTCTAATTGTAATTTTCATGGTTACTTTTACAAGCTGCGTAGAGAAAAAGGCACCAATATCCTCAATAAAAGCAACTGAACTTAATAGTATAATATGTAGTTTTGGAGATAGGCCTAAAGATTTAATATCTCTAGACAATAACAGCATAAGGCAAAAGGACCTTTTATTAATGCTGTTTGAGGGTCTTGTGAGAATAGACGAGAATAACAATATTGTTCCTGGCATAGCTGAAAACTGGATTGTAAGCAAGGATGAGCTTACTTATACTTTTAACATAAGAAGTAATGCTCAATGGAGTGATGGTATAGAGATAACAGCAAAAGACTTTGTAGATTTTTTCTCAGTTGTACTTAATCCAAAAACAAATAACATATATGCAAGTACATTATTTCCTGTTTTTGGAGCACAGGAATATAGAGAAGGTAAGCGTGGTTTTGATGGAGTTGCTATAAGAGCTGTAAATGATAAAACTTTAGAGTTTAAATTAAATTCACCATGCAGTTATTTTCTGGATATTATAAGCAATCCAGTATTTGTGCTTAGAAAAATAGATTCAAGCTTAATTGATTGGGATAAAAATTATAAAGATATCCAGTTTAGCGGGCCGTATAAAATACAGGAAGTAAAATCGAAGGATGAGGCTTTACTTATTAGAAATGAAAATTATTATAATAAAGCTGAGGTAAAAAGTGAAAAAATATGGGCTGAATTTATAGAAAGCAGAGAATTTGCACTAGCTAGTTTTAAAAATTCAAAAATAAATGTTATGGCTGACCCTCCTGAAAATGAAAGCGCATTTCTCATGGGTGCAGATGAGGCTATAGCAATGCCTATTGAAAAGGGTGTTGGACTAAGTTTTAACTTGAAAGAAAATGGTATAGCATCAGATGTGAATTTTAGAAAGGCTTTAGCTAATGTAATTAATAGAGAACAAATACTAGAAAATGATTTAAACGGGGTAGGGAGAGCAGCTAGTGCCTATATCCCTAATTTACAAGAGAGCAAGTCTAATAAGCCTTTTTTTAATACGTATGGAAACACCAACTTAGCAATGAGTTATTTAAATAAAAGTAAATATAATAAAAAAGATAACATAAAACTCATATATATAGAAGAAAATCAGAATAAACAATTATGTGAAGCTGTGGCAAAAAATGTTAGGGATGCTCTTGATGTTCCAATTCAATGTATAGGTTATAATGAAGAAGAATTTAAAGAAGCTATGCAAAAAGGAGAATATGATATTGCAGCTAGTGAGTATACAGGATTATATAGTGATTCTCTAGCATTTTTAGAAGGTTGGCGTACAAATAGTAATGTTTTTGGATATAAAAATACAGAATTTGATAGTTTGGTTGCAAAGGCTAAGGTGGAAAAGGATAAGACTAAAAGGAAGGAATTTATATCAAAGGGTGAAGAAATATTACTTTTAGACCTGCCAGTAATACCTATATATTATGAAAATTTAGTTGTATGCAGAAAAAGCAATGTAGAAGATATTTACATAACTAAAGAAGGAAACTTAAAACTGGATAGAGCATATGTAAAGTCTTCAAAATAATAAATATTGAAGAAGCTCCCTTTAATTTTAAAGGGAGCTTTTGTTCAAGTTTAAAAAATAACTCATTAAAATTAATCTGGGTTTTCTATCCACAGGCTATTTTTTAAATATAGAACTAGGAAGAAAATAAGCATGTTTTTACTGCTGTCAAAAGTAGGCTTTCCTGAACTAAATATTTCTTTTTTTCTATTATAAGTTACGTTTTTCATGAATATAGATGATAATTCATTGGCTTCAGGGGTTGGAATAGTGGCCATTCTAAAGTTTTGTTCATCAAGTAAATCTTCAGATTTAGAACTAAAATTTTTATATCTTTCTACATCGTCTAAATCTGGGCTAGAAGGCCAGCTTGTTATTATCCCTGAGTCCATTACTTGACGTCGATACACATCTAAAATAATACTATTGTCTTCGAGATTATCATCAAAGTTCTTTTGATGATGCATGATGCTTAGTAAATACAACATTATATCTGTACAGGAGTAGTTAATTTCCTTTTTGTTATTTTCTTTTACAAAGATACCTAATTCAGGGCTATAGAGTTTTAATAATGAATTGTAAATTTCTTTAGCTGAATCCTTAAATTTATAAATATCAGTGTTTTCATATAGAAGCATATGATTTAAAAACATAAAACAGTTATTTTCAACATTACTACCCAAAATCAAGCAGTTATTTTCTATACAATTATCTAAAAGAAATTCTGATATATCTACTAGTAGAATTTTAGCTTCCTCTGATTTGGAATGTTTATAAAATATGTTTAGACATAGGCATATTTTATTTAATTCATCCTGAGGTAGAGTGTACAGTTCTTCACGATACTGTAAAAACATATTCAATATATCAAATGAAAAGTTTTTATAGTCAGGTCCATATTTTTCTGGGTCAAAGCAGGAGTATCTGTAAAATGATGCCATTATAATTGCTTGATCAGAAAATTTAAATTTTTTATTTTTTTCTTCAAACTCCAAATCATTGGAGAGAGTTGTTGAAATGTTTTTCTTATCAACAAAAACTCCTTCTATATTTCTTAAATACGATGCATAAAATTCAAGCTGCTTCCTTGCAAGAGTTAAGTACAATTGACTTAAGGTATATTTTTTTGCATCAACGCCTTCAAAGGATTTATAATAAGGTACTAACTCCAAAAGTGATAGAGTCATAAGGCCATTACTCCAAACATTAACCTCCTGCTTGAAGGTATCTTCATCCCAGCATATACTTTTTTCAGAGTCTATTAGCTTAGGTGTTGCTTTTTTATAAATGCATAAAAGTGGAGAAAAAGAACTAAGTATGTTAATATCAATATTAGGTATGTTTTTCATTTTTAGTTCACTTATGGGAACGGTGACTCCACACTTTGAATTTAAAACAATGTTTTTTAATGTTTCTTTTGATAGATGAAAAAGCTGATTTTCAATATTCTTAGTATTTAAAGTGTTAATTCTCAAAAATGGGCCTATATACTTCAATAATTTCACCACCATAAATTAATCCTTATATAAATAATATGAAGTATATAGTTAAAATGTGCATAAATACCTTATAAAAGAAAGGAAGAATTTTCATGAAGGTTGGAAAACTTAATTGGGATGATTTAAAATCAATTATTGATGAGAATAGAGGGTATAAAAGAGAAGATGTCAGGATTAGAAGCTCTATTGGTGAAGATTGTAGTGTAATTAATTTTGGTGATTATGAATGCATACTCTCAACTGATCCTATAACTGGAGCAGAAAGCGGCATTGGCAAGTTAGCTGTTCATATAAATTGTAATGATATAGCCTCCTCGGGGGTAGAACCAGTGGGTATTCTTGTTACAATACTTGCACCAGAAAATACTACTTTGGATCAAATAAAGCAAGTTATGAAGGAAATACATGAAGAAACTCAAAAATTAAATGTAGAAATTCTAGGTGGACATACAGAAATAACAACTGCAGTTAATAGAATAATAGTGTCATGTACAGCAATAGGAAAAGGACTAAAAGAAACGGCAGTTGCTACTGCAGGAGCAAAAGTTGGAGATGATATTGTAGTTACAAAGCAGTTAGGCATGGAAGGTACTGCAATTATTGTGAACGATTATTATGATACAGCAAGGGAAATATTATCAGCAAGTGAAATAGAAGAAGCTAAAAATTATGTAGAGGAACTTAGTGTGGTAAAGGAAGGAATTATCTCTGGGAAATTTGGTGTGAATTCAATGCATGATATCACTGAAGGGGGAGTACTAGGGGCACTTTGGGAAGTTGCTAAAGCTAGTAATGTAGGATTTAGAGTTTATAAGGATAAGATGCCTATTAGTGAAGCTACTAATAAACTTTGCAATAAATATGAAATAGATGTATTGAGGTTTATATCCTCTGGAAGTATGCTTATCACTACTGATAATGGCGAAGCACTTGCTAAAAAGTTGAAAACGAAAGGTATTAATGCTGCTATTGTAGGTAATATTACTAACGATAAAGGGATACTGATTGAGAACCAGGTTGAAATAGAAGTTGAACCACCAGAGAGAGATGAATTATTTTCACTTCAAGAAAAGATAAATAAATTTACAAGATAAATATATTATATGATATCATAGATAGTGAATTTCTATAAAAATAGTATTTTTGATAAAATACATAGAGTATTAAGGTTACCAAGTTTATTTTATTAGACTAATCTACGTTAATAGGATTACTTAAATGAAAAGTAATAGACATATAAGGAGGATATTATGAGAGTTGATGGACGTCGTAACGATCAATTGAGAAATGTTAAAATAACTAGGAATTATACAAAATATGCAGAGGGATCTGTACTTATTGAAGTAGGAGATACTAAGGTAATATGTACAGCATCTATTGAGGATAAAGTACCACCTTTTTTAAAAGGAACTGGTGAGGGATGGATAACCTCCGAATATAATATGCTTCCAAGATCAACCCAGACAAGAAAGCCTAGGGATATATCAAAGCTAAAAATAGATGGTAGAACAATGGAGATTCAAAGGCTTATAGGAAGAGCTTTAAGATCAGTGGTGGATTTAAAGGCAATTGGTGAAAAAACGATATGGATAGATTGTGATGTTATTCAAGCAGATGGAGGTACAAGAACTTCATCTATTACTGGCGCATTTGTGGCCTTAGTAGATGCAGTGAACAAGCTTCATAAACAATCGCCCTTTGATGTATACCCAATTAGGAACTTTGTCAGCGCTGTGAGTGTAGGGATTGTTAAGGATATTAAAATCCTAGACTTGTGCTATGCTGAAGATTCTATGGCAAAAGTGGATATGAATATTGTTATGACAGATGAAGGTGAATTTATAGAGGTACAAGGGACTGGTGAAGAAAGTCCATTCTCTAGAAAGGATTTGGATGAATTACTCGCCTTAGGGGAAAAAGGAATTAAGCATATGACTCAGATTCAAAAGGATGTTTTAAAAACTGATTGTCTATGGATTGGAACTGGCAAAAGATAATATAAATTTACATAAGAAGAAAGCTTAACGAACAAAAATAGAATAAAGGAGAAAAGTAATGAAAAGAATTATAGTAGCAAGTAACAATGCTCACAAGATAAAAGAAATTAAACAAATTTTAGAAGCCTTAGAGTTTGAAGTAATATCACTAAAAGAGGCAGGAATAAATGTTGATGTAGAAGAAAATGGAAATACATTTATGGAAAATGCCTACATTAAAGCTAGTGAAATACATAAGCTTCATAAAGAAGATTTAATATTAGCAGATGATTCTGGACTAATGGTTGATGTTTTAGGGGGAGCACCTGGCGTATACTCTGCTAGATATGCTGGAGAACACGGAAATGATAAGAAAAACAATGAAAAACTATTAGCAGAATTAAAAGGTAAGAAAATAGAGGAAAGAACAGCTAGGTTTGTTTGTGCAATGGTTCTAATTACTGATGATGAAAGAGTTATAAAGGTTCAAGGTGAGATTGAGGGATATATCAAGGAAGAACTAAGTGGTGGTGGAGGTTTTGGATATGATCCTCTATTCTATGTTCCGGAATATGAAATGACTTTTGGAGAGATGACTGAAGAAATGAAAAATAGTATAAGCCATCGCTCAAGGGCATTAAGTAAATTAAAAGAAGAACTTCAAAAAATCAAATAATTAATATAAAATATAAGAATGAAGAATTAGGAAGTTAAAATCCCTGGTTTTTCATTCTTATTTTGCTAATAGAAAGCATAACACTTTAGTGTTTATGGAGATAAAACGGGTAGCCTGCCCATGGGAAACGGCAAGAATAAGTTACCCCCGTGTGACCACTGATAAGGAGGTAAAAGTCCTAAATGGACTTTTACGGGTAACCTGCCGATGGAAATCGGCAAGAATAGGTTACCCCGTGCGACCACTGATAAGGAGGAGACATATGAAAATAGGAGTAATGAGTGATACCCATAGACATTATTCATCAATAAATGAAGGAATTAAGCTGCTAGGGGACATAGATGAGTTAATTCATCTTGGAGATAATACCGATGATGTTGAAGTTATTAGAAGAAGTTTTACGGGTAAAATATATAATGTAAAAGGAAATTGCGATTTTAGCAGTTCAATACCTAGCGAAAGAATAGAAATTATAGAAGGAAAAAAGTTCTTTATAACTCATGGACATAGATATGATGTAAAATATGATTTGCTTAATTTAAGATATAGGGCAGAGGAGCTTGGGGCAGATGTAGCATTATTTGGGCATACACACCAGTCCTACATATCCTATGAACAAGGCATATGGATAGTTAATCCTGGAAGCGTATCTCTTCCAAGAGATAATGTAAAAAGTATTGCAGTTATTGAAATTACTGATGAGGGAATAAATCCGTATTTAAGATGCATAAAATAGATAAAAAAATTAAAAATAGGTATTGACGAAATTATTTATATCGTGTATTATAATACATGTCGCTGGGCGATGCCAAAGCAAATGAGCGACATACCGGGGTGTAGCGCAGATGGGAGCGCGCGTGGTTTGGGACCATGAGGTCGCAGGTTCAATCCCTGTCACCCCGACCATCAAAAGTATTAGTTGAAAAATACTAAATACTATGATATAATATAAATCTGTAAAATACACATGCGGGTGTAGCTCAACGGTAGAGTTCCAGCCTTCCAAGCTGGCTGCGAGGGTTCGATTCCCTTCACCCGCTCCATTATGCGACTTTAGCTCAGTTGGATAGAGCAATTGCCTTCTAAGCAATGGGCCAGGGGTTCGAATCCCTTAAGTCGCACCAATATATGCGCTATTAGCTCAGTTGGTAGAGCAACTGACTCTTAATCAGTGGGTCCCGGGTTCGAATCCCTGATGGCGCATCAAAATATGGTGGACGTAGTTCAGTTGGTAGAGCGCCAGATTGTGGTTCTGGTTGTCGTGGGTTCGAGCCCCATCGTCCACCCCATTTAATTTAATTAATGTTGGGATGTCGCCAAGCGGTAAGGCACCAGACTTTGACTCTGGCATTCGTAGGTTCAAATCCTGCCTTCCCAGCCAATGTGGTTCACTAGCTCAGTCGGTAGAGCACATGACTTTTAATCATGGTGTCCGGGGTTCGATTCCCCGGTGAGCCACCAAAATTAAATATAAAATATAAAAACGTGCAGGTGTGGCGGAATTGGCAGACGCACTAGACTTAGGATCTAGCGCCTACGGCGTGGGGGTTCGACTCCCTTCACCTGCACCAAATATGCGGGAGTGGCTCAGTTGGTAGAGCGTCACCTTGCCAAGGTGAATGTCGCGAGTTCGAGTCTCGTCTCCCGCTCCATATTATCGGGGTGTAGCGCAGATGGGAGCGCGCGTGGTTTGGGACCATGAGGTCGCAGGTTCAATCCCTGTCACCCCGACCACTTAAAACAATAAATAATACATATGCGGGTGTAGCTCAACGGTAGAGTTCCAGCCTTCCAAGCTGGCTGCGAGGGTTCGATTCCCTTCACCCGCTCCATATGCGACTTTAGCTCAGTTGGATAGAGCAATTGCCTTCTAAGCAATGGGCCAGGGGTTCGAATCCCTTAAGTCGCACCATTTAAATACCGGGGTGTAGCGCAGATGGGAGCGCGCGTGGTTTGGGACCATGAGGTCGCAGGTTCAATCCCTGTCACCCCGACCACTTAAAATAATAAATAATACACATGCGGGTGTAGCTCAACGGTAGAGTTCCAGCCTTCCAAGCTGGCTGCGAGGGTTCGATTCCCTTCACCCGCTCCATTATGCGACTTTAGCTCAGTTGGATAGAGCAATTGCCTTCTAAGCAATGGGCCAGGGGTTCGAATCCCTTAAGTCGCACCAAAGATGCGCTATTAGCTCAGTTGGTAGAGCAACTGACTCTTAATCAGTGGGTCCCGGGTTCGAATCCCTGATGGCGCACCAAAATATGGTGAACGTAGTTCAATTGGTAGAGCACCAGATTGTGGTCCTGGTTGTCGTGGGTTCGATTCCCATCGTTCACCCCATTTAATTTAAACAATGTTGGGATGTCGCCAAGCGGTAAGGCACCAGACTTTGACTCTGGCATTCGTAGGTTCAAATCCTGCCTTCCCAGCCAATGTGGTTCACTAGCTCAGTCGGTAGAGCACATGACTTTTAATCATGGTGTCCGGGGTTCGATTCCCCGGTGAGCCACCAAAATTAAATATAAAATATAAAAACGTGCAGGTGTGGCGGAATTGGCAGACGCACTAGACTTAGGATCTAGCGCCTACGGCGTGGGGGTTCGACTCCCTTCACCTGCACCAAATATGCGGGAGTGGCTCAGTTGGTAGAGCGTCACCTTGCCAAGGTGAATGTCGCGAGTTCGAGTCTCGTCTCCCGCTCCAAAAACTATAAGAAGAGCCCAAACAATGTTTTGGGCTCTTATATTAAATATGCGGGTGTAGCTCAATGGTAGAGTTCCAGCCTTCCAAGCTGGCTGTGAGGGTCCGATTCCCTTCACCCGCTCCAAAAAAGCCCAAGACTAAAATTTTGGGCTTGAAATATAATATTGGGATGTCGCCAAGCGGTAAGGCACCAGACTTTGACTCTGGCATTCGTAGGTTCAAATCCTGCCATCCCAGCCAAATATTTAATAGTAACTATGCGCCCATAGCTCAGCTGGATAGAGTAGTGGACTTCGAATCCAATGGTCGCAGGTTCGACTCCTGTTGGGCGCACCAAAAGCGTTGAAATACCTAAGTTTACAAGGTTGTAAGCTTAGGTATTTTTGTTTGTTTCAATATTAGTTAAGGATGAAAATAAAGGGACTAAAATTTAATCGCTGCATTACTGAGTAAAATTATGGTATCATTATTTTATAGCTTGTTAAGTTTAGAGATGCAAAATATTGCATAATCATGTAGGTGAAAATGGGGAGGGAATAAAATGAAAAAAATAGGAATGATTGTGGCTGTTGAAATAGAGGCAGTATTAAATAAATTTGGAATGCCAATTCAAGAATTAAAATTTGCAGGTCACGTAGTTTATCAATATAAGTTAGCTGAACAGGAGCTATTTGTAATTCATAGTGGAGCAGGAGAAATTGCTGCGGCTATGGCAACGCAGTTTTTAATATCACAATTTAATATAGATTTAATTGTAAATTTTGGTGTTGTCGGTGGCTTGACACATGAAATGGCATTAGCAAGAACCTGCATTGTTGAAAGTGTTGTTCACTATGATTTTGATACGTCAGAGGCTGATGGATCTGAGGTTGGAAGATATCTTGACTATCCTAGTGTTTATATACCCACAACAAAAGAAATTCTACATAAAGCACTTGAAATTGAACCAACATTAAGAAAAGTAGTTTGTGCTTCTGGAGATAAATTCATTGCTCAAAAAGAGAAAAAGGAAGAACTGCATAATATTTATAAGGCGGATATTTGTGAAATGGAAGCTGCAGGAATTGTACTTACTTGTAATAAAAACAAAATTCCATGTTTGTTGATAAAAACTGTATCTGATAGCATTACTGGAGGAGCAAGTGAATTTTGGAACGCTGTTAATGAATCTGCAAGAATTTGTTTAGAGATAACAAGCAAAATTCTCAACAACTTTTAAATATCCAATTTATAAGTGAAAGTAAATAACGTATATATCATACTACTCGGCCGCCATATGTTGTATTATTAAAGTTTTATAAAGTTATTTAGAAACTTTATAATAACATACCTATTTATATGAAAATACACAATGAAAGCACTGGTGATACACTAGTGATTGTGCTTGTGTAACGTTTTGTCCCAGTTTTAATATACTGTACTATGGACAAGTTATATTAAATATTGGGGGGATAATATATGTGTAGAAGTTGTAGCTGTGAAGAAAGAAGTGACCGCTGTAGTGAAAGACGTCACTGCCGTAGAAAAAGAAGAAGAAGATGCTGCCCTAAAAATGTAGTTGTTAATGGCAGAAGAAATAACAATTTTGGTATAGCTGCTATATTGGCTTTGCTTTTTTTAGGTTGTTAGTACTTGGGCGCCCTAGAAATAGGGTGCTTTTTATGCAGAATATTATAAGTATTTAAGGTTACTATAATATCTGAGGTGGTAATATGAAGTATAAGGATAAAACAATTAATAACCAAGAAAATGAAGTAGTAAAACAGTTAAATCATACCTTAGCCTATGGTATTGATGGATTAGGTATTGCTCCAGTCCCTGAAAAAAGCATAGGAAATGAAGATATTGAAGCCGATAAAAATAATGCGAGACAGTGACTTTTCTTTTTTTATAGATATAAAAAATTACAAATGAAATTTTCTAAGCTATAATTTAAATGAATAGATTTTATTTTAATAGGAGAGAAAATTATGGGTTTGTTGAAGTTTCTTGGAAGAGGGAGCGCCTTTAATAGTAAGGAAGGGAATACAAGTGCCTTTTTAAAGAAGGATGATTATTTATTGCTTATCGATTGTGGAGAAGATATTTTTGATAGAGTAATTAAAGCTAAATTCCTAGAAGGTGTGGATAAAGTTAATGTTTTAATTACACATCTGCATCCAGATCATGTAGGGAGTCTGGGTACTTTAATATTCTATTGCTTCTATATAATGAAAATAAAGGTTAACATCTTTTATGAAGATGTTAAAGCTTTAGAACAATTGCTATCTCTGCAAGGTGCTGACAAATCTCAATACAATTTAGATTGCTGCAGCAAAATAATTGGACTGGACAAGGTTGGTGTAGAATTTATAGAAGCCTTTAAAACGGAGCATGTACCAAACTTTAAGAGTTTTGGTTACAAATTAAATATGATTGATGGCAAAAAAATTATATATTTTGGAGATACTAATGACCTTCCTAGTAATGTAGTAGATATGCTAAAACTTGATAATAATATTGAAGTATATATAGATACATGTTTAGCAGATTATCCAAATAGCGCTCATCTATCCATGAAAAAGTTATGTGAAAAAGCACCACATGAAATAAGGGGGAATATTTACTGCATGCATTATGATTCAGAAAGCTTGATTGAAGAAATTAGATTAAACGGATTTAACATAGTAGAAAATATAATATAGTAACTTGAGATAATTTGTTTATATAATGTTAAAATTGAGTTTACAAATAGTACTTAAAATTGACATAGAAATGCCATAATTGGTTGTTATTATATACACATAACAATGAATTAAGTCCCCCTTAATTAATTGATTATAAGCATTAAATCAGCTGATAAGCCCCCTTAACAGCTGATTTTTACTTTTTTGAGGTAAGTAGAAGCAAAAAAATAAAAAACAGGGTTGACATTGGGCATAAGTGAATATATAATAGTTTATGTGCTTAGGACAAGATAGCACAAAATGAATATGCGCTATTAGCTCAGTTGGTAGAGCAACTGACTCTTAATCAGTGGGTCCCGGGTTCGAATCCCTGATGGCGCACCAAAATCCTCTTAGTAATAAGAGGATTTTTTATTTTTTGTGATGGTTTTTTTCTTATCTAGAGTTAAAAGCATAAACAAACTAAAAAAGGGAAATATAATTTGGAAATCAATTATATGTATTAGGAGGCGTAGTACTCATATGGACAATGAAAAACAAGAATTGATGGAACAAATGAAAAAGTTTAGAGAAGAAGCTCATAAGCAGCAGCAAGAATATCAGCATCAGCTAGAAGAGTCTATTGAGAAGGTAGTTAACATATTAGATAATGTACAAAATCAAATGAAATCAAATCAAAAGCTTATAGAGATGAATGAGCTATTGGATGAGGCACAACAACAATTCATAGGAATTCCTATGGATGAAAAACATGAATTACAAAGAGGTGATGGAAAGAAAGAGGAGGAAAAGAAAGAAGAATGGTCTGAGGAAGATTAACTGTGTAAAAATATTTAAGACATATATAAATAGGTTGCCTTTAGACAACCTATTTTTTATAAGCAAAAATTATAAGTATTAATAATTGTTATAGTAAGGACAAGTTCTTAGATTAAGCTGCTCTATTACACCACAGCCAATTCTTCTTCCAGAAGCACCTGCAGGCTGTGTTCTATAATCATCAGGATTTTCGTGAATAATTACAGCTTTGCCTATTATATCTTTAACCTTAAATTTATCAGTAAAAAAACTCATTCTAGCATATCCTTTGTTGGAAAATAGAACAGGAAAATCGCCGGCATGATTGCCATGGGGCTGTTTGCTTGGGTTCCAGTGACCGCCTGAGGCGCTAAAGGGATTGCTCATATCACCCATTGTACAATTACCTATTTCATGAATATGAAAACCATGAGGACCAATAGGTGCTTTATTTTCAGAACCAGGCTTATATTCGGGAAGACCATGAACTTCAACATAAACTTCTGTTCCTCCCGGAACATCTACAAAGAGGACTTTACCATTAAGGGAAGGTGCAATTTTATCTCCCTTGATTGTAGCAGCAGCAAACATAAAAAACCTCCATCTAATTTGCTTCATTAATAAAATATGATATCATTATAAATTTGTGAATATTGTTTTCCATAAATATATAGAAATTGTATAGTGTTAAAATACGCAAATTGGAATATAATGAAATAATAACAAAGAACTACAAAGCTGAAGTTCATAAAACTCATTTATAGAATGATTGCTAATTTTAAATATATAGATACAGGAGGGGAGTTAAATTAAAAGGTTTCTAAAAATTATTAAAGAAATTAGTATATTTATTATTATTCAAATATTAGTATTTTGTACCTTTGGAGTGTGGTCTATATTCTATGGGCCATTCACTAATGTTAAAACAATGATTGTTACATCTGCTATGACTACTATGCGTCATCAGTATATAGCAAAAGCTTTTCTTAGTGAAAAAGAAATAAATGAAATTATGGATAAAAATAAGGTTGATACTACTGATAAATACTCAGACGAGAAGGCTATAGAAGTGGCTAAATATAATGATAGTGAAGCTTTTAAGAATGGGGATATTCAGTATAATGACAATAAGGGTGTTCCAAAAGAAAAGGATAATATTGAAATGGTAGACATAAGTAATGGAAAATATAAAGGTTATTTACTAATAGTGAGTAATCCAGATAGAGTTTCCGTAGCTACAACAAAAAAAGTGGGGAACTATGGCATGAAGCTTGAAGATATTGTAAAGGAATATGATGCCGTTGGAGGAATAAATGCAGGTGGATTTGCAGATGAAAATGGAAAGGGCAATGGAGGTACACCAATTGGACTTTTAATAGAAGATGGACAAGTAATTTACGGTAACGAAAAGGATCGGTATGATATTGTAGGGTTAAATGAAGACTCAGTGTTGGTGTTAGGATCTTATACGTTAAAGGAATTGAAGGCTAAAAAGATTAGAGATGCAGTAACTTTTTCACCATTCTTAGTAGTTAATGGACAGCCTACTATTAAACAAGGTAATGGAGGCTGGGGTATAGCACCAAGAACAGCAATAGGACAGCGAAAGGATGGAACTATACTAATGCTAGTAATCGATGGCAGACAGGTTTCAAGCATTGGAGCTACACTTAAAGAGGTCCAAGATATCATGCTTCAATATGATGCCTATAATGCAGCAAATTTAGATGGTGGAGCGTCAACTACAATGATTTATGAAAATAAGACTATCAATCATCCCTGCAGCCAATATGGACCAAGATATCTACCATCAGCTTTTATTATTAAAAAGAACTAAGCTAAGATATAAGAAATAAAAGGATGTATTTTTTTATAATATATTGACTATTGGATTTTAGTATGTTATTATACTTGAAAAGAAACCTTTAAGCTTGGTCCTGTGAGACCATGAAGGCATGTTATATACAGTTATTAGCTTACTACGCTATAATTACGCCTTCCTTAAAGGAAGGCTTTTATTATGCCCTTTAAATTTAGCCCAGTGAGGTTAAGAAGGAGGAATTACAATGTTAAAAGGAAGACATTTAATCGACCCAATGGATTTTACACTAGAGGAACTTAATGAGGTTTTTAACTTAGCAGATCAAATTATTGCATGCCCAGAGGAATTTGCCCATACTTGTGAGGGTAAGATTCTAGCAACTCTTTTCTATGAACCAAGCACAAGAACTAGATTCAGCTTTGAAGCAGCTATGTTAAGACTTGGAGGAAAGGTATTAGGATTTTCAGAACCTAATTCTAGTTCAGCTGCTAAAGGCGAAAGTGTGGCTGATACAATAAGAACCGTTGCATGCTATGCAGATATAGCTGTAATGAGACATCCTAAGGAAGGAGCTCCAAAGGTAGCTTCTATGTATTCTGATATGCCTGTAATCAATGCAGGTGATGGAGGACATCAGCACCCAACTCAAACATTAACAGATTTATTAACTATCAAAACTGTAAAGAAAAGTCTATCAAATCAAACTATTGGCCTATGCGGAGACTTGAAATTCGGAAGAACAGTTCACTCCTTGATTAAGGCATTATCAAGATATGAAAACAACAAATTTGTACTAATCTCACCTAATGAATTAAAAATTCCAGATTATATAAGAAGAGAAATATTACAAAAGAATAATATAGAGTTTGTTGAAGTGGAACGAATGGAAGAAGTTATCGATAAGCTAGATATACTATATATGACTAGAGTCCAAAGGGAAAGATTCTTTAATGAAGAAGACTACATAAGACTTAAAGATAGTTATATATTAGATGGCGAAAAAATGAAGCTGGCAAAAGATGATATGATAGTACTTCACCCTCTACCTAGAGTAAATGAAATAAGCTATGAAGTAGACCTAGATCCTAGAGCATGTTATTTTAGACAGGCTAAATATGGGATGTTTGTAAGAATGGCATTAATAGCAAAATTACTAGGTGTTAAATAGAGGAGGGGTTAGGATGCTTACAATAAATAGTATTAAAAATGGTTTGGTTATAGATCATATAAAGGCTGGACATGGTGCTAAAATATTTAATTATCTAGGGCTTGATAAAGCAGATTTTAGAGTTGCTCTTATAATGAATGTTGAAAGTTCAAAACTTGGTAGAAAAGATATTATCAAAATTGAAAATGTTATGGATTTGGATTACACAATACTAGGACTTTTAGATCCTAATATAACAATAGATGTGATTGAGAACGAAATATTAAAAGAGAAGATAAAGTTAGAGCTTCCAAAGAGAGTAGAAAATATATTTAAATGCAAAAATCCAAGGTGTATTACTTCAATAGAGAGTCATATTCAGAACAATTTTTATCTTGTAGATGCTAAGAAGGGCGAGTATAGATGTGAATATTGTGATGAGGCTCATACAGCATTGGAGGTGTAGTTATGGAGCTGCTAATTAAGAATGCAGAAATTATTGATTGGTCTCAAAGCTTCCGTGGCGATATTTACATTAAAGATGGAAAGATAAATGAACTTGGTGAAAATATAATAAAAGATTGTAAAGTATTAGAGGCAGAAGGCTTAACCTTACTGCCTTCCTTTGTGGATTTGCATACTCACTTTAGGGAACCAGGGTTTACCTATAAGGAGGATATAGAAACAGGAAGCTTAGCTGCAGCTAGAGGCGGATATACTGCTGTAAATTTAATGGCTAATACAAATCCAGTGTGCAGTAACATGGATGTAGTTAATTTAGTGAATAAAAGAGCTGCAGAAGTAAATTTAATTGATATACATCAGACAGTTTCAATTACTAATAACTTTGATGGCGAAGATTTAAGTCATATAGATGGTTTAGACAGCAGTGTGGTATGTCTATCAGATGATGGTAAAGGTGTAGCAAACAGTAAGATAATGCTGGAGGCTATGATTAAAGCAAAACATAAGGGACTTACTATTATGAGTCATGCTGAAAGTGAAGAACTAGCAGGGGTAGACAGCAGACTAGCTGAAAATACAATGAGCTGGCGGGATATAACTCTAGCTAGATATACAGGCTGTCATCTTCATCTAGCTCATGTAAGCACAAAAGAAGTAGTTAGCTATATAATGGAGGCAAAAACTCAGGGCTGTAATATAACCTGTGAAGTAACTCCGCACCATATAGCTTTAACGGATGAAACAGACTATAAGGTTAATCCTCCTTTAAGAAAAAGCGAGGATATTGAATATATAATTAAAGCAATAAAAGCTGGATATATTGATGCCATAGCTACCGATCATGCACCTCACAGTGCAGAGGATAAGAAAAAAGGTGCTAATGGGATATCTGGTATAGAAACAGCATTTTCTGTATGCTATACAAAGCTGGTAAAAGGCGGACATATTACACTTAATAGATTATCAGAGCTGATGTCCAAAAATCCTTCCTATATAATGAACTTTAATAAAGGTGAAATCAAGATAGGAAGGGAAGCAGATTTTGTTCTAGTAAATCTTAATGAGAAATATGAAATCAATTCAAAAAACTTTGCTTCAAAAGGGAAAAATTCACCTTTTGATGGATACAGCGTATATGGCAAAATAGTATCTACTATAAAACGTGGAAAAGTTATTTTTAATGAAAGATAGTGGAGGTAGGAATATGATTATAGATAAATTACATGAAATTGTAGATAAAAAAGGTCCTGTATGTGTAGGATTAGATACTGCAATAGAATACTTACCAGAGAGTTTTTTAAAGAAATATAACTATATAGACCATGCTTTATATAGATTTAATGAGAGAATTATAGATGCCACCTTTGATATAGCTGGCTGCTATAAGGTTCAAATTGCCTACTATGAGGCCTTAGGAACTTTAGGTCTTGAGGTATATAAAAATACACTTAAATATATAAGAGAAAAAGGCGGAATTGTTATAGGCGATATAAAAAGAGGCGATATAGCAGCAACAGCATCTATGTATGCTAAAGCACACTTTACTGGTGACTTTGAGTGTGACTTTGTTACGCTAAATCCATATATGGGACTAGATAGTATAGAACCATATTTGAAGTATGTTGAAAGTGGAGAAAAGGGAATATTCGCCTTGGTTAGAACCTCGAATAAAGGCGCAAAAGATATACAGTATATAGACAGCAACGGAGAAAAAGTTTATGAGATAGTTGGAGACAAAATAAATCAGCTGGGGAAAAAATATGTTGGAAGCTGCGGCTATAGTGCAATAGGCGGAGTAGTTGGATGTACACATAGAGATGAAGCAATGGAAATAAGAAAAAGGCTAGGCAGTACCTACTTCTTAATACCAGGCTATGGAGCACAAGGTGGTACAGCAGAAGATGTAGCATTATATATGAAGAATGGAAACGGTGGAGTGGTTAATTCCTCAAGAGGCATACTTTTAGCTTATAAGAATCAGGAAGGCAGAGAAAATGATTTTGAACTCTGCGCTAGAGAAGAGGTTCTTAGAATAAGAGAAGAGTTAAATAAAGCTCTAGGAGGAAAAGAGAATGAACATAAGTTATGGACAGCATATAGCGCTTAGTAATAAACAAGTTTCTGATGGAATATATAAGCTTACTGTTAGTGGAAGCTTTAAAGGAGTTCCGGGACAGTTTTATATGCTTAAGTGTTCTAGTGAAGGGGCACTTCTCCCAAGACCTATAAGTATATATGATATAGATGAAAATAGCATTACTTTTTTATATAACGTAGTTGGCAAAGGAACAAAAGCTTTAAGTAAAATTGCAAAGGGAGATAGCGTAGAACTCCATGGACCTCTAGGAAATGGGTTCAATGTAGGAGGCCTAAGTGGAAGAGTAGCAATTGTAACTGGTGGCATTGGTATAGCACCTATGCTTTACACTGCAAAAGCTATCAAGGATTGTGAAATAGATCTATATTCAGGATTTAGAAACAGTATATATGAAGTTGAGAATTTTAATGAATATGTAAATAAAATAGTAATATCTACTGAGAGCGGTGAAATTGGCTCAAAAGGATATATTACAAATGTTTTTAAGCCTGAGGACTATGATGTAGTACTTTGCTGTGGTCCAGAGGTTATGATGAATAGGGTAATATTAATGTGCAGAGAAAAAAAGGTTCCAGTGTATGTATCAATGGAGAAGCATATGGCTTGTGGAGTGGGTGCTTGCCTTGTATGTACCTGCAAGACAAAAGATGGAAACAAGAGAACCTGTAAGGATGGACCTGTATTTTTGGGAGAGGAGGTCCTATTAGATGCTTAGTTTGGATATATGCGGCGTTAATTTTAAGAATCCAGTTATTGCAGCTTCCGGAACCTTTGGTTTTGGTAGAGAATATGGGGAGATATATGATGTAGCTGCACTTGGTGGAATATGTACTAAAGGCTTGACATTAAACAAGCGTGAAGGAAATAACGGAGTTAGAATGTACGAGACTCCATCAGGGATGATGAATAGTGTAGGACTTCAAAACCCTGGAATAGACAGTTTTATAGAGCTAGAAATGAAAAGAATGAGAGAGCTTAATACAGTAATAATCGCTAATTTAGGTGGTGGTACTGTTGAAGAATATATTGAAGGAGCTAAGAAATTAAGCAGTACTGATGTAGATATGATTGAACTTAATATATCATGTCCCAATGTTAAATGTGGGGGCATGAATTTTGGAATTAAATCCGAAGTAGCCTATTCTATTGTAAGTGAAGTTAAGAAGGTATGTAAAAAGCCATTAATAGTAAAGCTTTCTCCTAATGCAGAAGATATAGTTGATATGGCGGTTAAGTGCTGTGAGGGAGGAGCTGATGCTTTATCTTTAATAAATACCCTTAAGGGCATGGCTATAGATATAAACAAAAAAAAGGCTGTTTTTGATAATGTATATGCGGGGGTATCTGGACCTGCAATAAAGCCAGTTGCATTAAGAATGGTTCATGAAGTGAGTAAGGCGGTTTCGGTTCCTGTAATTGGTATGGGCGGGATTGTAACTGCAGAAGACGCTATTGAATTTATAATGGCTGGTGCTGCTGCAATTCAAGTTGGAACAGCCAATTTTATAAAACCAGATGTGTGCCTTGATATAATAAATGGAATACAAGTGTTTATGAGAAAAGAAGGAATAAAGCATATAAATGAAATAAGAGGAATTATATAGTTGGAGGGTTAAATATGGAAAATAGAGTGTTAGATTTACTTAAGGAAACTGAAGCATTACTTGAAGGACACTTTTTACTTTCATCAGGAAAGCATAGCAATAGATACTGCCAATGTGCAAGACTACTACAATATCCACAAAAGGCTGAAGAAGTATTAAGTGTGGTAGTGGAAAAATTAAAAAAGGTTGATTTTGATTTAATAGTTGGTCCTGCAATGGGTGGGATAATTGTTGCATATGAACTGGGAAGGCAATTAAATAAGCCGGCAATATTCACTGAAAGAGTGGATGGAGAAATGTGCTTAAGAAGAGGCTTTGAAATTAAAGCAGGCCAAAAGGTTATTATTGCAGAGGATGTAGTAACTACAGGAAAGTCATCCTTAGAAACCTCCAAGGTAATAGAAGGCTTTGGAGGAACAGTGGTTGGAATAGCATGCATAGCTGATAGAAGTGTTGAGAAAGTGGACCTTGCTTTATACAGTGCTATAAAACTCAATGTAGAAGCATATTCTGCTGAGGAATGTCCATTATGCAAGGAAAAAATACCTTATATTAAACCTGGCAGTAGAAATATAAAGTAATATTTAATGAAGGCTCATGCTCGCAAGATGCATGAGTTTTTTTATTTGTAGAGTATTTGGAGAAAATATAATAAATATTTCACAAATTTACAAAAATATATTATTATTTTATTGTATAATAAGGTATAATAAATAATGGATTTTTATATGAAACAAGATTTATAAAGCTAAATTTTCAGCTTTATCATAAATAGAGGAGTGATATGGAATGGCTAAGCCTAGCATATTCAGTAAGGATTATGAAAAAAGGATGAAAAGAAGAAAGAAAATAATTGCAGCTATTGTAGTTGTGGTTATAGGGGTAGGATCGCTTGCTGTATTTAAAGTTGATGTGAAGAATAATCTAAAGAAAATATTTACGACTACAAATAAGGTTAATAAACAAAATTCTAGTGATAAAAAAGTAGAAGAAAATAAAAATCAAAAGACAGACACCAATGCTCAAAATAATAATTCTCAAAAGGAAGCAAGTGCAAATACAAAGGAACAAGATGAGAAGGGATATGATTTAACTTTAAGCAGTGGTGCACAGGTAAAAGTTATATATGATGAAAAAGACAACAACAAAAAGTTTAAATATATATTTCCAGCAGATAACTCTATAAACTATAATATAAGTCCTTCTGGTAAAGGAATAGTTATACTGGATACTAAAACACAGTCCATGACATATGTGGATATAGACGGAAATAAGCAGGATATAAGCTATGCTCAGTACACTTCCAGTGGTGGTACAACATTTACAAGGGAAAATGTTGTGAAGGAAAAGCCTGAGTATGTATGGTCGCAGTCACCAAAGTTTTTGGATGAAGAGAATGTAGCGTTTATAACACAAGTTCCATGGTTTGATAATAGAGCTACCAAATATGTTTGGAAAGTAAATATAAAAAGTAAAGAATTTAGTCATTTTCAAGGTGTTGAAGGGGATGACATAAAACTAAATAATCTTACAGACAAGGGGCTAGAAGCTGTAATTGCAGATAAAACAAAATATCTCAAGGCTGACGGTCAAGTTACTGAATAGAGAGGTTTTTTATGGAAATAGGGTTATCATCTGCTAGCTTTTACCCTGAAGTAAATACAGAGGACAGCATAGCACTTATGAAAAAAATAGGATTTGACTTTGGTGAAATTTTTCTAAATAGCCCAAGTGAATATGAAGAAGAATTTATTAAAATGCTTTTAGAAAAGGTAGAGACAAATTCGTTTAGGGTAAATTCAGTTCATGCTTTTGGCTCACAGTTTGAACCATATCTCTTTGACAAATATAAAAGAAGAAGAGAGGATATGGTTAAGTATTTTAAGAACATATGCAGAGCAGGAAGCATGCTTGGAGCTAAATGTTATGTGTTTCACGGAATGCGGCTGGAAAGTTTTGAAATTATTGATAAAAATTTAGTTATAGATATTTATAATGAACTTTCTTATATTGCGTTAGAAAATGGAATAAAGCTAGCTCAGGAAAATGTATCCTGGTGTATGTCTTCAAATATTAAATTTCTTGAAATGCTTAAGGAAAAGTGTAAATATCCAGTTTATTTTACTATTGATATAAAGCAAGCGTATAAGTCTGGAATTGAACCTAATAGTTATATTGATATAATGGGAAAAGATATAATCAACTTTCATATTAATGACAGAGACGATAAAAATGTATGCTTGCTGCCGGGAAGAGGAACAGTTGATTATGAAAGTATTATAAATAAATTAAAGGAAGTGGAATATAAAGGTCCGGCAATTTTAGAAGTGTATCGAAGCAATTACAGAGATTATGCTGAACTATTAGAATCAAAACTTTGGACTCAAAAGCATTTACAAATGTAGTTAATAGTTGTAAAAAGCAATATTTATGGTATATAATTATAAAGACAAGAAAATTGTAGGATTAATTACAATAATATTTGTAAATAATTTTAAATGTATGTTATAATATTATGGTTAATATACTTACAAGTTAATTAGGAGGAATAGTATAATGAACGTTAAAATGGAAAAAATAGAACAAAACGTTGTTAAATTAGAAATAACTGTTGAGGCTGAAAAGTTTAATGAAGCTTTAAAGAAATCCTATGCAAAGAACTCTAAAAAGTTTAATATACCAGGATTTAGAAAAGGTAAAGCTCCAATGAATATAATAAAGAAGTACTATGGTGAAGGAGTACTTTATGAAGATGCTATAAATTTCGTATGTGAAGATACATATCCACAAGTAGTTAAAGATAATGACTTAAATCCAGTTGATTATCCAGAAATAGACATAGTTGAAATTGGCGAAGGCAAAGAATTCGTTTATACTGCAAAAGTTGTTGTAAAGCCAGAAGTTGAACTTGGTGAATACAAAGGAGTAGAAGTTAAAAAAGTTGAATATCCAGTAAACGAAGAAGAAATAGATAGTCAATTAAAGGCTATGCAAGAAAGAAATGCTAGAATTGAAACAAAAGAAGAAGGAACTGTAGAGAATGGAAATATAGCTATTATCGACTTTAAAGGCTTCGTTGATGGAATAGCATTTGAAGGCGGAGAAGGAAAAGACTACTCTCTTGAAATAGGTTCAGGTTCCTTTATAGATACTTTTGAAGAGCAATTAATTGGTACAAAAGTTGGAGAAACTAAAAATGTAAATGTTACATTCCCAGAACACTATGGAAAAGAAGAACTTAACGGAAAGCCTGCAGTATTTGAAGTTACTGTAAAGGAAATAAAAGTTAAGGAGCTTCCTTCATTAGATGATGAATTTGCTAAAGAGGTTTCAGAGTTTGATACTTTAGATGAATTAAAGGCTGACTTAAAAAAGAAAATGGAAGAATCAAATGATTTAAGAGCTAAGAGAGAATATGAAGAAGCTGCTGTAGATGCTGTTTGTGCAAATGCAACTGTTGATATTCCAGCAGTAATGATAGAAAAAGAAATAGATGTAATGATAAAAGATCTAGAAATGAGATTAAGATATCAAGGTCTAGATTTAAATACATACTATGCTTATACTAACAATACTGAAGAAAAAGTTAGAGAATTCATGAAAGAAAGCGCAGAAAAGAGAGTTAAGACTGAATTAGTCCTTTCAAAGATAGCTAAAGCTGAAAATGTTGAAGCAACTGAAGAAGAATTAATGGAAAAGGCAACAGAAATGGCTAAACAATACGGACAAAACGATGTTGAAAAGACAGCTAAACTTATTGTTGATTCTCAAGGAGAGTATATTAAACTTGACGTAGTAAATGAAAAAGTTGTAAAAATGATTGTAGAAAATAGTAAAACTGTAGCATAATTTGCAATAAATTGTTTAAAAGATGTTCACAAATCTTTTAAACTAAAAATGCAAAAAACAGATATAATATATTTATAGGACTTAGTTGCCAGATTTTTTTCTGGCAATTAATTTTATAGATGATTTGTAGAGGAGGAGATTTTATGAGTTTAGTTCCAATGGTTATTGAGCAGACTAATAGAGGAGAAAGATCATATGATATTTATTCTAGACTTTTAAAGGACAGAATAATAATGCTTGGAGAAGAAGTAAACGATACTACTGCAAGCCTAATTGTGGCTCAGTTATTATTCCTTGAAGGAGAAGACCCAGATAAAGACATTTATCTATATATTAACAGCCCAGGAGGTTCAATTACTGCTGGAATGGCTATATATGATACTATGCAATACATAAAGCCAGATGTATCGACTATTTGTGTAGGAATGGCTGCTTCCATGGGAGCATTCTTGCTTACTGCTGGTGCTAAAGGTAAGAGATTTGCACTTCCAAATAGTGAAATTATGATACATCAACCATTAGGTGGCTTTCAAGGTCAAGCAACAGATATAGGAATACATGCTAAAAGAATACTTGATATAAAGAAAAAGCTGAATGAGATTCTAAGTGAAAGAACTGGTCAGCCGCTAGAAAGAATTCAGCAAGACACTGAGAGAGATAATTTTATGTCTGCAGAGGAAGCTATGAAATATGGTCTTATAGATGAGGTTATAACTAAAAAGAAATAACCTAGTGAGGTGTGAAGATGGCTAAAAATGAAGATAAAAAACAATTAAAGTGTTCATTTTGCGGAAAAAGCCAAGATCAAGTCAGAAGACTTATTGCTGGTCCAGGGGTATATATATGTGATGAATGTATTGAATTATGCTCTGAGATTATCGTAGATGAGTTTGATGACAATGTTCAGGTAGATGTAGGATCTTTACCAAAACCTGTAGAAATAAAGTCCTACCTTGATCAATACGTAGTTGGTCAAGATGAAGCAAAAAAATCACTTGCAGTTGCTGTTTATAATCACTATAAAAGAATAAATTTAAATAATGAAAGTGACGATGTTGATCTTCAAAAGAGTAATATTTTATTGCTAGGTCCAACTGGTTCAGGTAAGACACTTCTTGCTCAAACATTAGCCAAAATGTTAAATGTACCATTTGCTATTGCAGATGCAACTACATTAACTGAAGCAGGTTATGTTGGAGAAGATGTGGAAAACATTCTTTTAAAGCTTATTCAAAATGCTGATTATGATATTGAAAGAGCAGAAAAAGGTATAATATATATAGATGAAATAGATAAAATAGCAAGAAAGTCAGAAAACCCATCAATAACAAGAGATGTATCTGGGGAAGGTGTTCAGCAGGCCTTGCTAAAAATTCTTGAAGGAACTGTAGCTTCAGTACCTCCACAAGGTGGAAGAAAGCATCCTCATCAAGAATTTATTCAAATTAATACTACTAACATATTATTTATATGTGGTGGTGCATTTGATGGGATTGATAAAATTATCGAAAGAAGAACAAGACAAAGTGCTTTAGGCTTTGGTGCAGAGATCCAATCAAAGAAACAAAAGGATATTGGCAAACTTCTTAAGGAAATAATGCCAGGAGACCTTTTAAAGTTTGGATTAATACCAGAATTTGTTGGAAGATTACCTATTGTAGTTACTTTAGATGCTTTAGATAAAGATGCATTGGTAAAGATATTGACAGAACCTAAAAATGCACTTGTTAAGCAATACAAAAAGTTATTTGAGATGGATAATGTAGAGCTAGAATTTAATAATGAAGCTTTAACTTCCATTGCAGAAGAAGCTATTACAAGGAATACAGGTGCTAGAGGTTTACGAGCAATTATTGAAGAGATTATGAAGAACATAATGTTTGAAATACCTTCAAGAGAAGAAATTGCAAAGGTCATAGTAAATGATGATACTGTTAAGAATAAGACACCTCAATTAATTATGGCTGAAGATGGTAAAAGAGTGCCATTAAAGGTTTCTAAAAAGGCATTAGGTAAAAAAGGAATAGAATCAGCATAAGAGCAGTGAATAACTGCTCTTTTTTATTTCTAATTATCTTTATTAGAATATATTACATAAAAGATGTGCATACTACAAAAAGTAAATAGGATAAATTTACTAAAAGTACTAGGAAGGAGGGCAGAGTTTAATACGTAAGATATTAAACTGTATTAATTATGACTAATGTATTAATATTCATAGAATTGTTATGCACAGTAGTTATGGGATTATATTTCTTCAATGCATTAAAAGGACAGCAGTCAAACAAGGTGGTAATTGATAAAGAGAATAAAAAAGAAATGGAAAAACTGAGAAAGATGAGGAATGTATGCTTAACAGAGCCTCTTACAGAAAAGAGCAGACCTGCTACTTTTAATGAAATAATAGGTCAGGAAAAAGGAATAAAGGCTTTACAAGCAGCACTTTGTGGACCTAATCCCCAGCATGTAATTATATATGGACCTCCAGGTATCGGAAAAACAGCAGCAGCAAGACTAGTCTTAGAAGATGCAAAGAAAAAAACATATTCACCCTTCAAAGCAAATGCAAAGTTTGTTGAAATCGATGCAACAACAGTAAGGTTCGATGATAGAGGTATAGCAGACCCACTTATAGGTTCTGTTCATGATCCCATATACCAAGGCGCTGGCCCATTAGGTGTAGCTGGTATTCCGCAGCCAAAGCCAGGGGCAGTTACTAAAGCCCATGGAGGGATACTTTTTATTGATGAAATTGGAGAACTTCATCCTATAGAAATGAATAAACTTCTTAAAGTTCTTGAGGATAGAAAAGTATTGCTTGATAGTGCTTACTATAATTCAGAGGATCAAAATATGCCATTGTACATAAAAGATATATTTGAAAATGGACTCCCAGCAGACTTTAGACTTATCGGAGCTACTACAAGAAGCCCAGAAGAGATTATCCCAGCTATAAGGTCAAGATGTGTAGAAGTATTCTTTAGAGCCCTTTTACCAGAGGAAATTGAGATAATAGCACAAAATGCAGTAGATAAAATAGGCATTAAAATTGAGGAAAAGGCAAAAAAATTAGTAGGTAAATACGCTACAAACGGGAGAGACTCAGTCAATCTTATTCAATTAGCTGCAGGTATTGCCATTAATGAGGGAAGAAATTGTGTTATTACTTCAGATGTGGAGTGGGTAATTGAAAATGGTCAATATTCTCCAAGACCAGAGAAGAAAATAAATGATAAACCTCAAATTGGATATGTTAATGGTCTTGCTGTGTTTGGGGCTAATATGGGTGCTGTAATGGAAATAGAAGCCACTGCAAGAAAAAGTAAATTAAGAAAAGGTACGCTTAGGATTACAGGAATAATTGAAGAAGAAGAGATAAAAAATTCAAATGGTAATATTAGACGTAAGAGTACTGCAAGATGCTCTGTAGAAAATGTGATTACAGTTTTGGATAAGGTATATGATATTAACTGCAATAATTATGATATACATGTAAATTTTCCAGGAGGAGTACCTGTGGATGGGCCTTCTGCAGGGATAAGTATAGCCACTGCTATATATAGTGCTATAACAGGAATAGCAGTTAACAACGAAGTAGCAATGACTGGGGAATTGTCAATACACGGAAATGTTAAACCAATTGGAGGAGTAAATGCAAAAATATCTGCTGCGCAAAAGGCTGGAGCAACTAAAGTAATAATTCCAGAAGAAAACTGGCAGGAAAGCTTTAGTTTAATTGAAGATGTAAAAATTGTTGCAGTAAAAAGTATCAGTGAAGTAATTGAATTAGCATTATGTAATAATAGTTTGGATAAAGGAACGGTAACAATTGATTCAGGTACTGACATTCTTTCAGCAAAGTCGGTAAAAGCATAGTTTTCCATTTAAAAATATGAATGCAATAAACTAGAATTTCATGAAGTATGTAGTAAACACCATTGAAAAAGGTGTATTTTATGGGTATAATATATAAGTCTAACTACTTATAACTAGCCATAAAGAATTAACCTTAAATACTAGTTTATTGCATTAGATTATTTTGTTCATTAATATATACAATATATTTTACATAGATTATGAAAAGTGAGGGGAGAACTATGGAAAACAATATTAAAATTCTTCCTCTAATTCCATTAAGAGGTATAACAATTTTTCCTTATATGGTTCTACATTTTGATGTAGGTAGAGAAAAATCTATTCTTGCTTTAGAAGAAGCAATGCTAAAGGATCAGGAGATTTTTCTTGTGTCACAAAAGGACGCAAAAGTAGAAGAACCAATAGAAGAAGATATATTTACAATAGGGTCAATTTGTAATATAAAGCAAATATTAAAATTACCTGGGGATACAGTAAGAGTGTTAGTAGAGGGAGTAAGCAGAGCAAGAATATCAAATTATATTCAGCTAGAACCTTTTTTTAAAGCTGAAATTGAGCTGCTTGAAGACGAAGAGGTAGTAATAAATAAGGAATCTGAGGCCTTGGTACGCTCAATGAGAAAAAGCTTTGATGAGTATATAAAATTGTCTGGGAATATACCAGCAGAAATTCTTGTATCAATAGAAGATGTAGAGAACCCAGGAAGACTTGCTGATGTTATTAGCTCATATTTGATGTTAAAGGGAGAGAAAAAACAAGAATTGCTTGAAGCCTATGATGTCTCTGAAAGGCTTGAAAAGCTTATTGTTATGATAAACAATGAAGTTGACATATTAAAGATTGAAAGAAAAATTGGTGTTAAGGTTAAGAACAAAGTTGATAAATCTCAGAAGGAATACTATTTAAGGGAGCAGCTAAAGGCCATACAAGAAGAATTGGGAGAAGACGACGAAGATAAAAAAGAAATAGCAAGATATAAAAGTAGAATAACTAAGGCAAAATTACCTAAAGTAGTTAAGGAAAAGGCACTTTATGAATTGGATAGATTGAAGAATAGTGGAAGTTACTCTGCAGAAGGTGGAGTTATCAGAAGTTATCTGGATTGGATTTTAGATCTGCCTTGGAATAATGAAACAAAGGACAATTTGGATGTAAAAAAGGCTAGAGAAGTGTTAGAAGAAGAGCATTATGGACTTGAAGATGTGAAGGATAGAATAA